>DATLNZ010000176.1 GCA_035536535.1 Actinomycetota bacterium
CCCGATGAGTCCCGCCATCAGCTGCGTGGCCGCCGCGGCCGGATCCGGCGAGTCAACGATCGCCCGCACGACGACCACCCTGTCCGCACCGGCGGCCGCGACCTGGCGGACGTTCATCGGGCTTATCCCGCCGATCGCGAACCACGGGAAGGTCACCGTCCGTGCGGCCATTTCAATCAGGTCCAGCCCCACCGCCGGGCGTCCCGGCTTCGTGGGGGTCTCGTGGACCGGCCCCACCGCGATGTAGTCGACGACTCCCCGCTCGTGCAGCGCGGCAGCGTCGGCTATCTGGTCCGGAAAGTGCGTGGACAGCCCGACGATCACATCGGGGCCGACGATGTCCCGGACGGCCTCAGGCGGCAGGTCGTCCTGTCCCACATGCACGCCGTCGGCCCCCAGGATCTTCGCCACGTCCGGACGGTCGTTGACGACGAACGGAACGTCCAACCGCTCGCATGCTTCCAGCCACAGCGCGCCGGTTCTCAGGATGGCCTTCGCGTCGCCTTCCTTGTCCCGCAGCTGCACGATCCCCACGCCGGCGGCCACCACCTCGGCAAGGTCGGTGAACCCCGGCCCGGCGACCAAGTACAGCCGCGCCCGATTCAGCGCCGCGCGCCGTTCGTCCGGCCTCATCCGCCCTGCACCGGACGCACGACCTCCAGGGCGTCCCCAGGCTCCAGCCGCACCGTGTCGAAGTCCGACCTCGCCACGGGCTGCCCGTTTCGCTCAACGACCACCCACCGGGAGCCGAGCCCGAGCATCTCGATCAGCCGGTGCACGGTGCAGCCCTCGGGCACGTCGATCGGCTTTCCGTTCGCGCTCACCACCATCGCCGCGACCGTATCACCGGGGGCCGGGGACGAGGCTTGGATATTGTCGCTCGATATGGACCGGAGCCTGACCGCCACCGTCGACTGCTGCGGCGAGCGCCACCGCATCGTCTGGGAGGGCGGAAGGCTGTCGTTTCCCGACCACGACCTGGGAGCCGAGGACGTCGTGGGCAGCCTGGGCGGACATCCCCCAACCTGCCCCGCGGTACGCAGTGCAGCTGCGGCCCTGGCCGCTTCGGACTTCAGCGACTCCAACGGGCGGGAGCTTCTGATGGATTACCGAAGCCCCTCCCAAAGCGCGATGGAGAAGGGCATGGACGCGTTGTTCGCCTCCGGGCGCCTGGGCCCGCTGGTCAAGAAAGTCGAGCTAACCCTGGAACCGCAGGATCCGCTGAGGGTGGCTTCGGTCGGGGTTCTCGCCCAGCTCGAGCTGCGCCGGGCGATCGCGTCGATACCAGAGCCCATGAGGACGGCAGTAAGGATCCAGGCGGCCCAAAAGCACTTTCGGCGCCAGGTTTCGACTGCGGACCTGCTGCTGAAGGATCAGGTGGGCGCAGCCTTCACGGCCGCAGCACCCGGCCCCCTGACGGTGGACTGCTTCCTGATCGACGCAGCCGAGTTCCCCGGTGTCAGCGGCTGGACAGACGGCAGGACCGGCATCTCGGTGTTGTACGTCCGCCGGGACTGGACGCGGTGCGTGACGGACGGCTGCACGGTTGTCGACGGCTTCTTTGTATTAAAGGCCCAGTGCGTATCAAAGGAGCCCGGGCCAGCCCACGCTATGGCTGTTCGCTGGGAACCCGTCGACGGCGAGTGGAGCGCGGTGGCAGCGCCCGCCGCATTGGACCGTACCGGGAGCGACTGGCACCTAACGTGGATCGACTGAGGAAGTGTCGGCCCCCGACCCCCGTCACTTCCAGACGGTCGTTCGCGAAGAAGGGCGCGTCCAGTCCCTCGCAGGCTCTCACCACTCTCGGCTCGACCTGTCCCGGACCCACTGGGCAACACCGTCGGCGTCGACCGGCAACGTAGTGTCGACCTCGAGAAGAGGGGCCTCCAGGGGCAGTGGGCGTCCACCTTCCTTCAACCAGAGCTGCCAATCCTGTTCGCCCCGTTCGCGGTCGCCGTGCCTGGTTGGATCCCTCCGGGCCCTCTCCTCGTAACGCTGTCGCGCAACCTCGTAGGGGCACCTGCAGTACACCTGGACGAGTCGGGGGCCGATCGCCTGAAGCTCCGACACGAACGAGGCATGGAAGAAAGAGTCGAGTACAGCGCCGGAGTAGGCGTATGCGACGAGCGCGTACAGGACTTGCTGACTGGCCTTGCCGATCTCATTGCCCGCGGCAGGCTGGGGGAGGTGCTTCTCGAGAACCTGCTTGATGGTGTCCTTGCTGAGCAGGGGAAGGCAGAGACTCTGAGCAAGCGACTCGGCGAGGGAAGTCTTCCCGCTACCCGGTAACCCCTGAACGACCACGACAGGGAATTGATCGGCCGACCTGGAAATCAAGGCTCTGGTTGTAGTGGTCGGCCATTGGGCCGCTCTCTTGGCGACAAGGATGATCGCCATTGCTCAGAGTACGGGCTTTGTGAGCAGTCCTTCTGCGGATCCCAGTTGGTGATCACAGACCATTCTGCAAGGTGTCTCTCCCGGACGTGTCGGCCCCCGGGTCTAATCTGACGTTCTTCCCGCTCCTTCCCCTCGAGGCAAGGAGCCCGTCATGAAGAGGTCCGCCACCTGCCGCACCTGCGGCTGCACGATCCGGCCCAGCGCCCGCGACATGAGCGTGGGAGCCGCCGTGCGCAAGCACTACTGGAAGCACCACCCCGAGGTGATGCTCGCCGGACAGGCGTCGCGCGAGTGGTCTAAGAAGAAAGCGCCGCGATGAGCTCGCGCTGCCTGCCGTCGTCTCCGGCGAACGGGGAGGTGAACAGGTTGTAGAAGTACAGCCTGTCGGCAAGGCCGTCGTAGCGCTCGCGGACGCGGCCCACGACGTCGTCCGGGTGTCCGGTGATCGCAAACTCCGACAGCATCTCGTCGCTGATCGCGCCCGGCATGGCGCCGAGGTCCCCGGCCCCCATGAGCTGGTGCAGCCGCGTCGGCGTGTCGTTCCACCCGTGGGTGGTGAAAATGCGGGAGTAAGTCCGGGTCGAGCCGTAGAAGGCGATCTGCGAGCGGACGAAAGCGTCCGACGCCGCCGCCTCCTCCGCGTCGCGCCCGACGACCAGAAACACCGGGCACATGACGGTGATGTCCGACCGCGACCGGCCCGACTTCGCGAGCCCGCGCTCGATGGCCGGCATCAGCACCTGCTCGACGTACCGGCGTGAGTGCACTGGGTGGACGAGGATCCCGTCGGCGACCAGTCCGCACGTCTCGGCGTTGTACTCGTTCACCGCGGCGAGCCAGACCTTCGGGGGCGGGTGGTCGATCGGTCCGGGGTCGAAGAACGGCGATATGACCGTGTGGGTGTAGAAACGCCCGCGGAAGTCCAGCGGGCGCTGTCCCTGAAAAGCCGCCCACAGAGCCTGCAGCGCCTGCACGTACTCGCGCAGCTTCGGGCCCGGCGACTCCCAGGCCATCCCGAACCGCCTCTCGATGTGACCTTTCACCTGGGTGCCGAGCCCGAGGACGAACCGTCCGCCCGACGCCCTGTGCAGCTGCCACGACGCCACCGCGGTGACGAACGGGGACCGGGCGAAGGCGATGGCGAGGTTGGTCCCGATCAGCGGACGCGACGTCTCCAGCGCAACGGCGGCGAGATCCAGGAACGGCTCGGACGTCGTCTCGGTGGACCACAACCCGTCATAGCCCAGCGCCTCCATCGGGCCTGCCGCGTCGCGGGCGGCGGCCAAGCCGGGAGGCAGGATGCCGTCGATCTTGAAAGCCACGAAGACCCCCTGCAGAGCGAGGCCCCAAGCTAACCGCGCCGGACGCGCCGACGCTAGAGCAGCGGGGGCTGGTTTTCGGGGGTGGACTTCTTTCTGGGCCGCGGCTCCGGACGTTCGGCCCCCTCGGAGGCCGGGTGCTCGACGATCGCGACCACCCGCGTGGCCATGAAACGGGCGGACCGCACGGTGCGCCCGGACCGAGTCACCTCGGCCACCTCGATCGTCCCCCGGGCGGTGTTGATCTCCAGCCGCCGGCCGTCGCGTGTGGCGTCGATCTCAAACGAGCGCACGCCGTCCCCCACGTCCACCACGACCTCGACGCGGTCACCTCTCATCGGCGCAAGCCTACCTTCGCCAAGCGACGCCCAACCCGCGGCCCGGGCCGGACATCGCCCAGATGCGCGCCTCGACGGCTCGCACACGCCAGAATGTGTGCATGACCGACGACGAGACGCTGCGCCCGCACGCGGACGAACCGTCGCAGGCCGCCCCGCCACGGGACCCCGCCCAGCAGGCGCCCCCCGAAGAAGACATCCGTCCCGACGAGGACGGAGAGCCCACACCTCCCGACTGGACCGAACCCGTCGACCCGGCCATGGCAGGGTCCCGCGACGACGAGCAGACGCCCCAGCAGATCTGGGACCCGAAGACGGGACGCTGGGTGAGCGAGGACGAACTGCGCGAGGGCCCCCGGGCGACTTCGCCGTGGCGTTCCGAGGCTCCGGCCGGCGACGGGGTGCCGGCGCTCGTCTCCTCCGCGGTTGCCGGGGTGGCCGGCGCGGTGCTGGCGATCGTCGCGCTGCTGTTCTTCCCCGGCAACCTGGCCAGGACCGGCGGCACGCAGAGCCGCCCCGGCGCCTCCGCCGGCCAGGCCGTGGACGCCGCGGCCTCCGTCCAGGCAGCCCGGGAGTGGGTGGTCAACGTAGCGGTGACCGGTGCCTCCGGAGGCGACAGGTTCGGGTCGGGAATCGTCATCGACGACCAGGGGCACGTCGCGACGTCCACGCGGCTTGTCGACGGAGGAGGCTCCGTCTCGCTGCGTGGACCGGCGGGCGAGCCGGTCGCCGCCGAGATCCTGGGGAGGGACGTCGTCACCGACGTCGCGATCCTGCGCGCATCGGTGCCGGGCGTCAGCCGAGCCGTCATGGGGACTGCGGAGTTCGTCCACCTCGGTGACCCGATCGTCCTGGTGGGCTCCCTGCCCGGGGCGCAGACGGTGGCCGCGCAGGGTGTAGTGGCCTCGATAGGGCGCCCCTCCTCTTCGGGGGGAAGAGTGCGCTTTAACCAGATCCAGCTCGACGCGCTGGTGATGCCGAACTCAGCCGGCGGTGTGGCGCTGGACAGGGAAAGCAGTGCCGTCGGAATGGTGACGGTGGTTGCGGAGGGCCCCGCCCAGATAGTGCCCATCGACGTCGTGAGGTCGGTGCACAGACAGCTGCTGGACGGATCGCAGGTGTCGCACCCGTACACCGGGGCGATCACCAACGAGACCGGGGTCTCAGGCGCGGGCCGCGACTCCAGCGGCCTCGCGGTCGCCGTGGTCCTGAAGGGATCCCCGGCTGAGAAGGCGGGGCTGAAAGCGGGCGACCTAATCGTCGCGATCGACGGAAAGCAGGTCGGGGGCCCGCTGTCGCTGGTGGTTAGGACCCTGGAGGGCAAGCCAGGCGAGAAGGTCGATCTCTCCATCCTGCGGGGCACAGTCAACGAGGATCTCACTGTGACCCTCGACGAGCAGCCCCAGGACCTTCAGTAGACCCGGACTGAAACCGCTACCCGAGTACGGCTCCCAACCGTCCCCGAACTTCCGGGACCTCCTCGAGCGGCGGCCCTGACACCAGCTCGCCGCGCGCGATCATGCGGTCCTCGTAGTGGCGGGTCCGGCGGTTGAAGACACCCCCGCACGTGATCAGGGTCACCGAGTGCGTCTCGGTGAAGCCCATCAGCTTCTGCACCGGCGCGGTGTCTGGGTCGTACTGTCGGACCCAGATCGTCCTGTACTCCCACCGGCGGCCCGCGTACTCGACGACGATGGGGTCGCCGGGGCCCAGCCTCGAGAGGTTGTTGAACGTCCCCACGCGCCCGGCGTAGTTCTTGTGCCCAGCCAGCACCGCGTTCTGCGTGGCCCCCGGGAACGGACCCTGGTCCAGCCACGCCACCTGCCGGGCGTTGGTCGGGACGGCCATCTCGCCCTTCAGGTTGACCCCCACGCGGACGATGGGAGCCTGCTCTCCAAGCGTCGGCAGCGAGACGGACGCGGGCTCGGGAAACGGACCGGGCCGGGCCGTCGGAACCCAGCGGATCCGCCCGCCGGAGTTGGTGAGGCTGCCGTCGTCGGCAGCCGCGCGAACGCCCGCGGGCGTCGGGGCCGCGGTGGGACTGGGAGTCGGAAACGGGGTCGACACCACGCGCAGGGCCGGGGCGACATCGCCGTCCACCCCGGCGCAACCGGCCGCCACCGTCAGCGCGCAGCAGAGCGCAAGGACGCGCGAGGTGAAACGGGCCCCAGCCGGCATGCATCGATGATCCCACGGGGATCAAGCGCGCATGTGTTAAGCCTGCCCTCGATGCGACTGAGTGAGTTGAACCGGACCGTGGTGTCCTGCCGGAGATGCCCGCGCCTGGTTGAGTGGCGCGAGACCGTGGCCGCTACCAGGCGCGCGTCGTTCGCGTCCGAGGAGTACTGGGGCCGCCCGCTACCCGGCTTCGGAGACCCCAGCGCGCGCCTCCTGGTGGTCGGACTCGCCCCCGCGGCCCACGGAGGCAACCGGACGGGACGTTTCTTCACGGGGGACCGGTCCGGCGACTGGCTTTTCGCGGCCCTGCACCGGGCCGGCTACGCCAACCAGCCCCACTCCGTGGGCCGCGACGATGGTCTAGATCTGGCCGACTGCTACGTCACGGCGGTGGTCCGTTGCCCCCCGCCCGGCAACCGCCCCACCCCGCAGGAAAGGGACAACTGCCTCGGCTACCTGGTCGAGGAGCTGCGGATCCTCGACCAGGTCAGGGCGATTGTCTGCCTGGGCGCCTTCGCCTGGGACGGGACGCTGCGGGCAGTGGCGGAGGCGTCGGGCGAACGACCGTCCCCCAAGCCGCGCTTCGGCCACGGCGCCCGGACCCGGGCCGGTCCCTACGCGCTGATCGGCAGCTACCACGTCAGCCAGCAGAACACCTTCACCGGCAGGCTGACCGAACCCATGCTCGACGCCGTCTTCGAGCTGGCCCGAGAGGCATCCCGGCGGTGATCGGGCCCCCGAGCGTTCACACTGAAGAGACATGAAACGCTGGATAGCGATCTCTGCCTGCGTGTGCCTGATCACGGGCGGCTTCGCCCGCCCGGCCTCGGCCTCCAACGACCCCCGCTTCGGCGATCAGTGGGGGCTGCACAGAATCAACGCCGAGAGATCCTGGTGGGCCGGCCGCGCGGCCGGCGTGACGATCGCCGTCCTGGACACGGGCGTGGACGACCTCCACGAGGACCTCAACGGCAAAGTCATTGCCGGATGGGACTTCCACGCCGGTGACAACAGCGCCAACGACGAGAACTGGCACGGGACCTTCGTGGCCGGCATCGCCGCCGCCGCCACCGACAACGGACTGGGCATCGCCGGCACTGCCCCCGGCGCGACGATCATGCCCGTCCGCGTCCTCGGACCCGAGGGCAGCGGCAGAAGCTCGGCGGTGACGGCCGGAGTGAAATGGGCGGCGGACAACGGAGCGAAGGTGATCAACCTGTCCCTGGCCAACGACGGCCCGATGGCGTTCGGAGCAATCCCCGGCCTCGACAACTCCATTGCCTACGCCTTTGCGAAGGGCGCGGTCGTCGTAGCCGCAGCAGGCAACAGCAGCGAGCCTTGGTGCAAGTCCCCCGCCTTCAGCCTGTTCGCGCTGTGCGTCGGGGCCACCCACGCCGGCGACCAAAAGGCCGGCTTCTCAAACCACGGCGTGCGGCTGGACGTCGTCGCTCCGGGTCAGAACATCGTCTCGACCTATTACCGGCCCGGTGGCCCCCACAATCAGTACGGGTTGGGCCTGGGCACATCGTTCGCGGCCCCCTTCGTGTCGGGTGTGGCGGCCCTGCTGATGGCCCGGGGAGCGACCAATGTGCAGGCGATGCACGCGATCCGCTGCTCGGCCCGCGACATCGGCGACTACGGCTACGACGTCCAGACGGGTTTCGGACTCCTGGACGCGGAGCGGGCGGTGCAGGCTCTGAGCAACGGACTCTGCTGACGCCGTCGTAGCCGCACGGGGGCGATGCCCCCGAGCAGCGGTATCCTGGCTGTCAGCGCCGTCGTCAGGAGGCCCCGACTCATGGACTTCAAGGACTCGCCCGAGGAGGCCGCCTTCCGCGCGGAGGTCAAGGCCTGGCTGGACGCCAACGCGCCCCGCAAGACAGCCGAGCAGGAGGACGAGCTTCCGTCGATGCTCGACGAGCGCGACGACGAGAGCTACATAGCCGCGGCCAAGGCCTGGCAGAAGAAGATGCACGACGCGGGATGGGCCACGATCACCTGGCCCCCCGAGTACGGGGGCCGCGGGGCGACACCCATGCAGGCGTACATCTTCAGCCAGGAGATGTCCCGCTACGACGTTCCGTCCGGCGTCTACGTCATCGGGCTCGGAATGATCGGCCCGACGATCATGGTCCACGGCAGCGACGAGCAGAAGAGGCGCTTCCTGCCGCCGATGCGCGACGGCTCCGAGATCTGGTGCCAGCTGTGGAGCGAGCCCAACGCCGGAAGCGACGTGGCGTCGCTTCAGACGCGCGCCGAGCGAGACCCGGGCGGCGGAGACTGGATCCTCAACGGACAGAAGGTCTGGACGACGGGGGCCCAGTACTCCAAGTGGGGGCTGATCATCGCCCGCACCGACCCCGACACCCCGAAGCACCGGGGAATCAGCGCCTTCATCGTGGACATGACCGAGCCCGGCGTGACCGTGAGGCCACTGCGCCAGATGACCGGCGGCTCGACGTTCAATGAGGTCTTCTTCGACGACGTGAAGGTCCCGGCGGGCCAGCTGGTGGGCGACGTGAACGACGGCTGGCGCGTCGCGCTGACCACGCTCATGAACGAGCGGTTCGCGATCGGCGTGGGCGGAGCCCGGGGAGCCACCCTGCAGCCGTTGTTCAAGCTGGCCCGCAAGACCGACCTCAACGGGCGTCCCGCATCCGAAGACCCTCAGATCCGGCAGGACCTGGCAAGGGTGGCCATCCACGCCCGGCTTCTGTCGCTCACCGGATACCGCGCGCTCACCAAGGTGTCCAAGGGCGGGATCCCCGGACCGGAGGGCTCGGCCATGAAGCTGGTCGGGACCAGGCTGGCCACCGAGGTCTCCGAGCTGGGGACCAGGATCCTCGGGCTGTCGTCGTTGCTGATGGAACAGGACGCGCCGGACAAGGGCCAGTGGGCGATGGCGTTCCTCGGCGCCCCCGGAATCCACCTCGCCGGCGGGACCGACGAGATCATGCGCAACATCATCGGCGAGCGCGTGCTCGGACTGCCGAAGGAGCCGCAGGTTGACCGCGACCTGCCTTTCCGCGAGCTGCGGGTCGGCACGCAACGCTGACAAGCCCCCGGTGACGGACCCGCGTCGCCGATGAAGGGCGCCCCCGCGCTGCACGCGAGGCTTCTGCTCGGTCCCGACGACCCACGGGAGGAGCTTCGCCGGCTGAGCGTCGGGATGAGGCGCGTCCGGTGGGTCGGGATCGCGTTCGCGGCCGTCCAGTTCCTGCTCTACCGGCCTCCACCGGGTATCGCGGTCCCGTTTTCGCGGCTGCCGGCGGCGGCTGCCGTCATCAGCGCGCTTCTGGCGATCCAGGTGGCGTCACTTTGGGCGCCGAGGGCCAGGAACATCAAGTCGCTGGAGAACCTTGTCATCGCCGAGTTCCTCGGCGACACGGTCGTAGTTCTGGCCGTGATCTGGTTGTTCAGCTTCGACCAGGTGTCGGCTCTCTGGGCGCTTCTCGTTGTTCCGGTGATCCGCGGCGCGATGCTCGGCCGGCTCAAGGGCGCGATGCTCACGTGGGCCGGTACAGGCGTCGTCTACGCCGTGCGCGAGCTGTGGGCCGCGGCCACCTACCCGCACTTCCGCTTTGCGATCGACTCCGTCACCTACCGGATGGGCATCATCCTGATCGTCGCCACGTCAAGCGGTCTGTTCGCCAGGAACCTGCGCACCCAGTTGCTGGCGCACCGGGAGGCACAGGCGGAGTCGGAGCGACGAGCGGACCTGCTTCGGATCGTCGCCTCCGCGGGGCGGGACATCCACGCGCTGGAGACCGAACAGGTGCTCGCCAAGGTGGTCCAGGCCGCTGTGGACATCGGGTTCGAGGGGGCTCAGATCTGTCTGTTCGATGGTGATTCCAACACCTACCGCGTGATGCACCCACTCGGCTTCCCAGGGGGTTTCGGGCCGCTGCCTCGGCCGGTGGCTTCGGGTGTCTCGGGCCTGTGCCTGGAGCGGCAGAGGACGATAGTCGTCGACGACTACGCGTCGTGGCCCGGCGGGCTTGCGGAGGTCAAGGCGATGGGGTTCAAGACGATGATCGCCACTCCCGTGTGGTCCACGGGCCGGCTGGTGGCGTCGCTGGTGGCCGGGCGCCGAGGGCCCGGCCAGCCACACGACATCGAGTCCCTTGAGCTGCTGGCGATGCAGGCGGGGGCCGCCCTGGGCAATGCCACGCAGTACATGGAGCGCAGGTCCTTCCAGGAGCAGCTGCAGCTCGACGCGCTCACTCAGCTTCCCAACCGCGTGCTCTTTCTGGACCGGCTCAAGCACTGCCTCGAGCGCAAGCCACTCGGCGGCGGGTCCCTGGCTGTGCTGTTCATAGACCTCGACCACTTCAAGAAGGTCAACGACAGCTTCGGACACGACACGGGCGATGACCTGCTCCGGGCGGTGGCCGAACGGCTGCGAGCCGCCGTCCGGTCGGGGGACACCGTGGCCAGGTTCGGGGGGGACGAGTTCACGATCCTGCTCGAGGACCTCGCCCGTCCACAGGACGCCCGCGAGGTCGCCACGAAGATCCTGGAGCAGTTCCAGAACAGGTTCCGCATACGCAACCGCGACATCTTCATCTCGGCGAGCATCGGGATCTCGCTCGGGACGCAGCACTCCGACATGTCCAGGGACTTCATGCGCGAGGCCGACCTGGCCATGTACCAGGCCAAGCAACAGGGAGGGGGGCGGGGCCAGACCTTCCAGCCCAACATGATCGAGCGGGCGCACCGGCGCGGGGAGCTCGAGTCGGAGATCCGGACGGCCGTGGACAAGGGCCAGTTCAGCCTGCGCTACCAGCCGCTCATCTCGCTGGTGACGGGCCGGATGATAGGCGTCGAGGCGCTGGTCCGGTGGGAGCACCCGCTCAAGGGGACGGTCCTGCCGGCCGAGTTCATCCCTCTGGCGGAGGAGACGGGGTTGATCGTCCCCCTCGGACGCTGGGTGCTGGAGGAGTCCACGCAGCAGGCACGTGGCTGGCGGGTGGTCGGCGACCCGCTCGTGCCCATCTGGCTTTGCGTGAACCTGTCCGTGACGGAGCTGCGGCACCCCCACTTCATCGACGTGCTGGATCAGGTGCTGGACGAGGCGGGGCTGGAGCCTTCCGCCCTGATCCTGGAAGTGACGGAGAGCGTCATGATGCGCGAGGACGTGGTCATGACCCGGCTCATGGACCGCATCCGCGCGCTGGGTGTCCGCCTGTCGATCGATGACTTCGGACGCGGCTACTCGTCACTGAGCTACCTCAAGCGCTTCCCCGTGGACATCATCAAGATCGACAAGTCATTCGTCGCGGGTGTGACCGACAGCGTCGAGGATCAGGCGATCATTCGGTCGGTTATCACCCTGGCGCAGGAACTGTCCATCCAGGTGGTCGCGGAGGGCGTCGAGAACAAGATGCAGCTGGACTACCTCAGGCGCATCGGGTGCGACATCGTCCAGGGGTTCTATGTGGGCACGCCCTTGACCGGCGACGAGGTGCCGGGCCTGCTGGAAAGGCCGCTGCTGGTGTCCTGACGGCGACGAGAGACCGCGCCTGGGCGGCTGAGCCTACGAGCCGGTCGACGCCGTGTCGTGCTCGGCTTCGCCGAACAGCTCGAGCGCAACCGTGTCCAGCTCGTCGTGGACCGCGTCGTGCCAGGACTTGGTCGAGCTCAGCTTGGCCTCCCGCGACACCACCCGCTGCTCCACGATCTTGTGCAGCGCGAAGTGCAGAAAGGGACTGTCCTCGTCGCCCGTGACCTTCCAGGTCTCGGCCTGCGCGAACGTCGGCAGGTGCTCGGGGTGCTGCTCGACGATGCGGTACAGAAGCCGTTCGGACTCCGATAGCCCGAGGTCGCGCGCGGCGGAGTCCAGGACGCGCATGACGTCCTTGCGGGCCTGCTCTTCGAGCCGGGCCTCCGGGGTGTCCGGGAGTCCGGGCGCCTTCTGAACGGGAGGCCGAGGCACCCGTTTCTTGCGTCTGGGGGCTCCCCCCAGGTTGTGGGGCCGGCGGCGTCTTGCCATGTCCAATCCTCCTGTAGAAAACGAAACGAGGGCCCGCCCCGCGGGGCGGGCCCTCGAATCCGAAAGCCGGCCCCTAAACGGACCGGACGTTCGAGGCCTGGGCGCCCTTGGGGCCCTGGGTCACCTCGTACTGGACCTTCTGGCCCTCGTTGAGGCTCTTGTAACCCTCCATCTGAATCGCGGAGAAGTGGACGAAAACGTCGTTGCCGTCCTCTCCGGTGATGAAGCCGTAACCCTTGTCGGCCTTAAACCACTTCACTGTGCCGGTGGCCACCTGCATGCCCTCCTTCAGTTCCTATCCGATACGCCCGCCGCCTTTCGGCAGCCGGAGGGAATGCCCAGCGGTACACCCACTGCGAACGAAACCCTCGTACCGATTCTACCGCCGTGGGAGCCCGGGTGCCGCCACCGGGTTTGCGGGACCCGGAGCGGGGTAAGCTTCCGTTGATTCATCTTGCTCTCGGGGGAGGGAACGCTCAATGAGGCTGTCACGCCTGCTGCTCGTCGTCGCGCTTGTTCTGCCACTGCTTGTCCAACCCGCAGCGGCTTCCGAGGACTCAGATCTTGTCTCGGTACCGTCGCCGGTCCGGGTGGCCTCGGGGAGCACCGGGGGCCCCGAGCCCGTCGAGCCCTGCGAGGGTGACACGCCTGGGGCCTGCGTCAGGTCGTTCGTAGTGACCGGAAACTTCAACATCTACGTCGCGGCTGCAACCAACTACTTCGGCTACGTCGTCGTCCGCGGCGACACCCCCACAGGCTCGGTGGCCATCGACTGCGAGCAGACCTTCGCTGAGCTGCAGTGCGTCTACGAGCACGCCGGCTTCTTCATGGAGGGCCAGGTCTTCACGATGAAGGTCGTGTCCCCCGGACTCGGGTACTGGCGCGTCCGCGTCGCTTAGACGCCTTCCGTGGCATCGTCCGGTCCACGCGGGTCGGACATCACCGCAACCCGCGCCGCCAGCCAGGTCGTGATGGGCACTGAGGCCACCAGGCCGATGCTGCCCACGAGCGTGCGGATGATCTCCGTTGCTACGACCTCCTCGTTGGCCACCGACCCCAGCGACTGCCGGGAGATCACGAAAAACAGCAGCAGCGGCATCGACGCGCCGGCGTAGGCCAGCAGCAGCGTGTTGACCGTGGACGCGACGTGGTCGCGGCCGATGCGCAGTCCGGACCGGTAAAGCGAGGCGGCGCTCATACGCGGGTCGGCCGCTCTCAGCTCCCACACCGCCGACGCCTGGGTCACCGTCATGTCATCCAGTGCCCCGAGCGCCCCGATCACCACGCCGGCCAGCACCAGACCGACCACGTCGATCTCCCCCACCGACAGCCGGACGATGATCGCCTCCTCGCTCGCGAACCCCGAAAGCCGCGAGATGGCGACGAACACCTGCGCGAGCACCACCGTCAGGCAGAGGCTGCCCAGGGCGCCGAGCAGCGCCACGGTGGTCATCGGGTTAAAGCCGTGGGCCAGGTACAACGCCGCGTAGGCGATGGCCGCCGCGCCCACCACCGCGACCAGGACGGGACTGCGCCCGGACAGGATGGCCGGCGCCACGAACTTCACCAGGACGACGATGCTGACCGCGAGCCCGACCAGGGCCGCCGCCCCCCGCAGCCTCCCGAGCACGACCACCGCCACCGCGAACAGCAGCACCAGCAGCGCCAGGACGGGCTTTCGCTGCCTATCCACGAAGGAGTACCGGGATCCTTCCTCGGCCGACTTCTCGTAACCGAGCACGATCTTTTCGCCGATCTCGAAGTCCGGAGTCGTGGGGGAGTCCGGCAGGAAGATGGTGGCGTCCTCACCGCGGTCCGGCCCCGCGAGCAGCCTCAGCGTGACGTTCAGGCACTGGCCCTCCGACTCTTCGGCGCCGTCCTGTTCGTCCCCGTGCCGGGAACAGCCGCCGAAGTCCACCTGCCGGACCTCCGCGTCGTAGCGCTGGCCGAGGCTGCCGACCACCCTTATGCCGTCGATCACGTCCGATCGCGGCCACAGCGCGATCAGCCCGGCCAGGGTGGCGACGGCCCCCACGATCGCGGCGCCCGTCAGAAACCGGGCGACGCGCGGCTCGACGTGGACGTCCAGGCCGTGCGCGTGTCCGTGCCCGTGCGTCAGCCGCATGAGGCGCACAAGCCGAAGATGTCGGCGCGGTGTCCGGTGACCTTGAACTTGCGGCGTCGCGCGATCCGGGCGACCCAGGCCTCCACCTCATCGGACTCCACCTCCTGCACAGCCCCGCACGACTCGCACACGAGGTGGTGGTGGTGGTCCGGACCGCACAGCCGGAACGCCTGCTCCCCGTCGATTCGGAAGGTGTCGATCTGTCCCGCGACGGCAAGCTGCGAAAGGGTGCGGTAGATCGTGGCCAGCCCCGGGGAGCCTGGCACCCGCCTCAGCTCGTGGTGAAGGTCCTGGGCGGTGACGGCCTCGCCGCGCCCGGACAGCGCCTCCAGCACCGCCAGGCGCTGCCGCGTGACGCGCAGGTGTGCCCGTCGCAGCGCTTCTGCGAAAGCTCGGGAGGCGCCGGCCATCGTGTGGACGAAGTTACCACAAGCGTGGCGAGCTACCTGTCGATTAGAATCATTCTCAAATGGCCCCGCTTAGATCGACCGCTGCGTTGCTCGCCCTCGCACTCTGCGCCACCGGCTGCAACTCCCAGCGGACCGGCCCTCCGGGCCCGGTTTCCGTGGTGGCGTCGATGTTCCCGCTGGCGGAGCTGGCCCGGGGCGTCAGACCGCCCGGCAGGGCCGTCCGGGTCACGGACCTCACCCCCTCGGGGGCCGAGCCGCACGACCTCGAACTGAACTCGAGACAGGTCGACCTGCTAACCGACGCGGACGTCGTCGTGTACGTCAGCGGCCTGCAGCCGGCGGTGGACGAGGTCGTCCGAAAGCGGACGGCCCGGAAGGACCGCGGGGTGGTGGACGTCCGGCGCGGATCAACGGATCCACACGTTTGGCTGGATCCCGTCCACATGCGCAAGGCCGCCGGACTCGTGGAATCCGCTATCAGAGCAGCCCGCTCGGACGCGCCCCACGCCTCCGCGTTCACTGACGAGGCGCCGGCGCGGTTCCGGTCGCAGCTCGACGCGCTTCACGAGGAGTTCGCAAGCGGACTGTCCGGGTGCCGCCAGAAGCTCATCGTCACAGCGCACGAGTCGTTCGGCCCCCTGGCCGCCCTTTACGGGCTGCGGCAGGAGTCGATCTCGGGGTCCGGCCCGGAGGCAGAGCCGGACCCGCGCCGGCTGTCCGAGCTGGTGGACCTCATCCGGGCGAAAGGGGTCCGCACGGTTTTCACGGAGCCCGGCTCCCCCGATGGCGCTGCGGCAACGCTCGCGCGCGAGGCAGGCGTCCGGACGGCCGTCCTGGACCCGCTGGAGGTGAGGCCGTCCGACGACGCCACATACTTCTCCGTGATGCGGCGCAACCTAGGGGTCCTCCGGGAAGCTCTGGACTGCTCGTGAGCGACCAGGCCGTGCTGACCGCGCGGGGACTCCGGTTCTCCCGCGGCGACGCGCCGGTCCTGGACGACGTGAGCCTGGAGGTTCGCCGCGGGGAGTTCGTTGCTCTGGTCGGTCCGAACGGCGCGGGCAAGACCACACTGCTCAAGGTGCTGCTCGGCCTCCTGCAGCCGCAGTCCGGACAGGTCCTGCTTTTCGGACAGGATCCCCGCGATATGAAGGACCGCCAACTGATCGGCTACGTCCCACAGCGTCCGGGCGTGGCGGCTGGACTGCCCGCCACCGTCGAGGAGGTCGTTACGACCGGACGGCTGAGCTCCCGCCGCTGGTGGCGCCGCGCCGCCCGGCAGGACCGCGACGCGGTGGACCACGCGCTGATGGCGGTGGGCCTGGAGTCGGACCGCCACCGCCGCGTCAGCGAGCTTTCGGGAGGAGAGCAACAGCGTGCGTTCATCGCCAGGGCGATGGCTTCGGACCCCCAGCTTCTCGTCCTGGACGAGCCGGTGGCCGGCGTGGACGCGGAGGCCCAGGAGCGGTTTCGGGAGTCTGTGGTGCACCACGTCCGCGACCACGAGGGCGCCGTGCTGCTCGTGTCGCACGAGCTGGGGGCCGTTGCGTCGGACCTCGACCGTGTGATCGTCCTGAAAACCCGCATCCGGTTCGACGGCTCGCCGGCCGAGCTGACTCAGACGGGCGTGAGCCTCGGCATCCACAGCGAGGACCTGCCCGCGTGGCTCGAGGAGCTGCGATGACGGGCCTGCGCTGATGCCCTGGCCTTTCGAGCGCGACTACATGCAGCTCGCGCTGCTGGCGGGAACCGTCGTCGGAGCCTGCGCGCCGTTGGTCGGATCGTTTCTCGTCCAGCGCCGGATGTCGCTGATGGGAGACGGCATCGGCCACGCCGCCTTCGCGGGAGTGGCCGGAGGGGTCCTGCTCGGGGTCTGGCCGGTCTGGTCGGCGATGGCCGTGTCGGTGGCCGCCGCGCTGGGCATCGAGCGGCTGCGGCGGCGCGAGGCGGCGTCGGGGGACTTGGCGCTAGCGCTGTTCTTCTACTCGGGGATCGCCGCCGGCGTCGTGATGATGGGACTGTCCCGGTCCCTGGACGCCGGGGTGCTGTCCTATCTGTTCGGTTCAATCCTCACCGTCTCCGGCGACGACGTCCGGGTCGTGCTCGTCGTGGGGGCCGTGGTGGCCACCGTCGTCGCCGTGGCCGGACGGGCGATGTTTGCCCTGGTTCTGGACGAGCAGTGGGCGGCGGTCGCCGGACTGCCGTGCCGGGTCCTCAACGACCTGATCGCGGTGCTGGCCGCCATCGTCATCGTTGCGGCCATGAGAGTGGTAGGGCTGCTGCTGGTGGCGGCGCTGATGGTGCTGCCGGTGGCGTCCGGGCAGCTTTTGTCGCGCTCGTTTCGCGGCACCGTCGTCTGGTCATCGGCGATAGGCGTGCTGTCGGTCGTAGCGGGACTGGTGGCGGCCCGCGCGTGGGGCCTGGCCCCCGGGGGCAGCATCGTCCTGGTCTGCGCGCTGATCTTCGCGTTGCTCTCGCTGCTCGGACGCCGCGTCCACATCGGACGCGGGAGCCACGTCTAGGTCAGTCCGCAGGACGCTCCGGCAGCGAGTAGTCGAGCGCGTATGTGTGGCTGCCGTCCACGACGTCGATCTTCATCGAGCCCGTCAGACCGGTGAGTTCGTCGGTACCGGAGTCGGGGACGACCGTCACGGTCAGCTTGGGGGCCCCGCGGTCCATGACGCCCGTGTGCTGCAGCACGAATGTCCCGCTGTGACCCTGCAGCGTGCCAGCGACACGCTCCAACGCGACGTAACCCGCCGACCCCTCGACGTCGGTGCGGACGGCCAGCATCTCCCCCTTGGCGGTGCCGGACAGGTCGCCGTCGAACGTCTTGTCGATCGACATCCTGGCGACAGCCGGATCGCCGACCCCCGGATGTGGCGCCTGGGGGCCGAGCTTCACCTCGAAAGTACCCGTGGCCATGGTCATTGGCTCAGTCCCCTGATCATGCTCACGCCCCGGTGTGGGCGTGAATCTTCTGGATCGTAGACCAGTTGCGGGTGGTGACCGCGTCGCCGAGTGCACGTCCGAGCGCGTCCGGCAGGCGGCTTTCGAGAATGCCCTTCGGACACCACGCGTAGGCGGCGCGATCGCCGACCGCCAGCGACTCGGGGGCCCAGTCCTGCGTCGTCAGGGGGCCCAGCAGGCGCTTGTCGGCCGGGTCCGCCAGGACGGCGACGAGAAGGCGCGAGGGGTCCGTCGCCCGTTTCGTCAGAGGGTTTTCTTGGACGACCGAGTCCAGCTCGGCCCCCGAGAGGACGATCACTCGGGCCGAGACGCCGCACGCCGATGACAGTCCCTTCTCGATCTGCGCGGCCACCTGGGTCTGCGGTCGCGGGCGCGCCGACGTGAAGACGACATTCCCGCTGTTGAGGAACGTCTTGACGTCTCCATAGCCGAGCTCTTCCACGAGCGCCCGCAGGTCGGCCATCGCGACCCTCTTGGCGCGGCCCACATTGATGCCACGGATGAGTCCGACGTATGTCTCTGCCACCTGTCCAGTCTCTCCCGTGCGGCGTCAGGTGTAGACGCGGGAGACGGTCTCGGCCACGCAGGCGGGCTTTTCGCTTCCCTCCAGCTCGATCGTCACCTCGACCGTCAGCTGGGCCCCCCCGGGCACCTCCCGCACCTCCTGCATCTTGCGGCGGGCGCGGATGCGCGACCCGACGGGAACGGGCGCGATAAACCGGACGCGGTTCAGGCCGTAGTTGATGCCCATCTTGATCCCCTCGACCGGCAGCGTCATCGACCCCGCGAGGGCCGGAATGAGTGACAGCGTGAGGTACCCATGCGCGATCGTCTTCCCGAAAGGTCCTTTGGCGGCGGCCTCTGGATCCACGTGGATCCACTGGTGGTCGTCCGTGGCGCCGGCGAAGGCGTTGATGCGCTCCTGGGTGATCTCCATCCACTCGCCGACGCCGAGCTCCCGGCCCTCGAGCGGCTTCAGCTTCTCGACGATGGACATGTCATCCCTCCCGTACGTTGGCGGGGATCGCCTCGCGGATGTCCTCCTCGGACGGTTCCGGCGGGTAGCGGACGTCGTCCGGCAAGAGCGACCCGATCGCCTCCATCACCTCGGCCGTAAGTCCGGACAGCACCTCGCGGTCCTCCTCGCGCCCCTCGGGGGCCTTGAACGTGAGCGGCTCCCCCACCCTGGCTTGGACCGGCCTGCGTGTCGCAAGCTCCTGCACCTTCGGCACGCGGGAAGCGCGCGGCCAGATGCGCTCTGTGTCCCACAGCGCCACGGGGATAACGGGGGCCCCCGTGGCCAGCGCCAGCCGCGCCACACCGAGCTTGCCTTCCAGCTTCGGGGAGTAGAAGTCGCGTCCGCGCGGGATCGTGCCCTGAGGGAAGATCGCCGCGGCTTCGCCGCGCTTCACGGCGTCTATCGCCTCCCGCAGCGGCCGGACGTCGCCGGTGCCGCGCTCCACGCGGATCTGCCGCATGGCCTTCGCGAACTGGCCGAGGAGCGGCGCGTCGAAGACCTCCTTTTTGCCGAGGTAGCGCAGCTTGCGTCCCCTGCGCAACGCCACGGTCGCCAGCACCACCGGATCCAGGTAGCTGCGGTGGTTGGACGCGATGATGCACCCGCCCTCCTCGGGGATGCTCTCGATGCCCTCGGCCTCCACCGCGACGGGCGACAGCAGCGGGTGCGCCAGCGGACGGAACAGGTCGTACAGCTCCAGTGCGCCCATCGCACCCATTGCTCCCCCGCCGAACGTCAGCACCGGCCATCCCTTGCGCGCGGCCAGCGCGCGCAACAGGGGGTCGGGGTTCACCGGACGCGGGTACCCCACCATCTCCAGCAGATGCCGGTCGTACCAGCTGTCCGTGTAGGCGTAGGACTCCTCCAGGTCGACTCCCATCTCGTCGGCGAAGGTCCGGACGGCGTCGGCCTTGTCCGGCCCCCACAGCCACCGACCGATGAGGTTGCCGGTGAACCTGCCGTCGTCGGACTCGTACTCGCTGGCGATCAGGTGGTCGGCCCCCAGCCGCTCCGCGATCGGCTCGACAAGCTCGCGTCCGGTGCTGGTGGCGATGCACACCAGGTCGCCATCGGACTGGTGCCGCGCGATCAGCGCCCGCGCCTCGTCGTAGACCGACTCGTCCAGGGCGTCCAGGCTCCGGCGCACCGCAGCGCGCATCTCCTCAACCGACCATCCGGCGATCCGCCCGATGCTGCGCCGGGTCAGCTGCATCCCCACCCAGGTCTCCCCCACCACGCGATAGAAGCCGCGCGTCAGGTCCGCAACGGTCTTGTCCCGGGGGCCCACGAGCCCGGCCTCGGCAAACGCCTCGACCATCAGGAGGGCCGAGGAGTCCGCAAGCAGCGTGCGGTCGAGGTCGAAGAACGCAGCCGCCTTGGTCATGGAGTCCATGGTGGCACAGGTGGGTCGTCGGGCCCCCGGCCCCCGGACCGCCGATAGACTCGGCTCCCATGGGGCCCCTCGACGGCATTCGCGTCCTCGACTTCTCCCGGCTGGCGCCCGGACCCTACTGCTCGATGCTGCTGTCGGACATGGGCGCCGACGTCATCCGCGTGGACCGCGCACCACTGGGCAGCGCCGACGTCCCGCGCTTCGGCGACGTGGTCGGGCGCGGCAAGCGGTCTGTGGCGCTGGACCTCAAGAACCCACAGGGAGTCGAAGCGGCGCAGCGGCTCGCGGAACGGTCCGACGTCCTGCTCGAGGGGTTCCGTCCCGGCGTGATGGAGCGGCTCGGACTCGGTCCCGACGTCGTGTGCGCCCGCAACGAGCGGATCGTGTACGCCCGCCTGACCGGCTGGGGCCAGGACGGACCGTTCGCCCAGCGCGCCGGACACGACATCAACTACATCGCGATCGCTGGCGTCCTGTCGGCGTTCGGGCGCGCGGGGCAGGCTCCCGTTCCCCCCGTCAACGTCGTCGCCGACTTCGCCGGCGGCGGCCTCCTTTGCGCGTTCGGCATCGTTTGCGCCCTCGTGGAGCGGGCGTCGTCGGGCAGGGGCCAGGTCGTGGACGCGGCGATGGTCGACGGCTCCGCCAACCTGTTCTCCTTTTTCGCGGCCGCGGTCCACTCCGGCATGTGGGGGCCTCGCGGGACGAACGCCCTCGACACCGGCGCCCATTACTACGACGTCTACGAGACGTCCGATGGACGGTACATGTCCGTCGGATCGCTCGAGCCACAGTTCTACGCGGAGCTTCTGTCCGGCCTGGGCCTGACGGACGAAGACCTGCCGGGGCAGGGCGACGCATCACGAGACGCAGAGATGCGCGAGCGCCTGTCGCAGGCGTTCCGGACGAAGACGCGCGACGAGTGGGCGGCGGTATTCGAGGACCGCGACGCGTGCGTCTACCCGGTGCTGGACCTGAAGGAGGCCCCCGCCCATCGCGCAAACGCCGCGCGCGGCTCCCACGTGGAAGGTCCGTTCGGTGTCGTCCAGCCGGCGGCGGCGCCGAGGCTGTCCAGGACTCCCGGGGCGGTCCACGGTCCGGCCCCCGAGCCCGGACAGCACACGGCCGAGGTGCTGGCCGAGGCAGGCCTGGAGGCCGAGGAACTCGGCCGGCTTTCGCGCGACGGAGCGATTGCGGGGCCCGTGTGACGATCTCCGCCCGCATCGCCGCCATTGCCTGCGTCCTGGTGACCGGG
>DATLNZ010000177.1 GCA_035536535.1 Actinomycetota bacterium
CTCGGGGCCGGTCCACGACGCGCTGCGCGAGCGCCTAACCGGTCGCGGTGCGTCGTTCTGGCCGGAGCTTCTGTCGGCGGCCGACCACCCGGACGACCAGACGGTCCTCGCCGCGCTGTGGGACCTGGTGTGGGCGGGCGAGGTGACCAACGACACGTTCGCACCCGTCCGGGCGCTGTTGGCGGGAAGGCGCAAGGCCGCGTCCACGAGGCGTCCGCGTCCGGGACGGCTCTCGCGCACCGGTCCCCCATCGGCCGCCGGACGGTGGTCGCTGGTCTCGGAGTTGCTGCAACCGGCCCCCGCGGCGACGGAGTCCGCACACGCGCGGGCCCTGCAGCTCCTGGAGCGCCACGGCGTGCTCACGCGGGAAGCCGTCCTGGCCGAGAACGCCCCGGGCGGCTTCGCCGCGGTGTACGGGGTGCTCAAAGCTCTGGAGGAATCCGGGCGCGTGCGCCGCGGCTACTTTGTGGCCGGGCTGGGGGCCGCCCAGTTCGCGATGCCGGGAGCGGTGGACCGGCTGAGGGGGATGCGCGACCTGGAGAAACCGGACGCCGGCCGCGGCGAGATGCTCGTGATGGCTGCCACCGACCCTGCGCAACCGTACGGAGCCGCGCTGCCCTGGCCGGACTCGCCGGGGCGCCCCGCGCGCGCGGCGGGGGCTTACGTGGTGCTGGAGGGCGGAATGCCCCAGGCCATCCTGGAACGGGGGGGCCGCACCGTCGCAACCTTCGAGGGCTCGAGTCCGCCTGTGTGGGCGGAGGCGTTGGTGACGCTGGTGAAAGATGGTCGTCTGCGCCGCTTGGAGGTTCAAAAGGTGGACGGGGCTCCCGCGCACGACTCCGGTGCCGCGGACGCCCTTCGCGAAGCGGGCTTCACCGACTCCTACAAGGGACTGGTGCTGCGGGGCTGAGTCTTGAAAAGCAAAGGCGGCCCCCTGAGGGGCCGCCTTCGTCGGGCCGATGCTCTAGGTCTGGACCAGCCCGATCTGGTTGCCGTCGGGGTCGGTGAACATCCCGATCGTGACGTTCGCCCCCGGCACCTCGGTCTTGCCCATGACGGTCGTGGCTCCCAGGGAGTTGGCCTTCTGCAGAGCGGCGTCGACGTCCGGGACTCCCACGTAGATCATCACTCCCGGGTGTCCCTCAGCCCCGCCCTCGGTGCCACCGATGCCGCCACCGATGCCGCCCTCACCGCCGGGGACCATCCCGTAGTTCATTGGGTTGTTCGCGTCCACAGGCCACTCAAACAGGTCCCTGTAGAACTGCTGTGTCTTGGCGCTCTCCTTGCCCATGATCTCGAAGTGCACAACCGGATTCGGCATCCCGCTCCTTTCGTCCTGCCCCGTCGCACGGCCTGAGGCCGGGCGGCGTCCAGCGTCGCTCATCCCCGACGTGTGCCGCCACTTCGTCGCGCTGCGCCGCCGTGGGAACGGGTATACGATCCCGGTCTCCGGACCTTGATCACAAAATTGCCTGAAGGCGACACGATCTTCCGAGCCGCACGGACGCTGCACGGCGTTCTCGCGCAGAAGCCCCTGGTCCGGTTCGAGGCGCCGGGCCTTGAGGGGCCCCCACCGGGTCCGGGCGAGGTGGTGGAGTCGGTCCGTGCGAAAGGAAAGCACCTTCTGATCCGGTTCTCCGGGGGCCGGACGCTGCACAGCCACATGGGCATGAACGGAAGCTGGCACGTGTACCGCCCTGGACAGCGGTGGCAGAAGCCGCGGCACCGCGCTCGGGTCGTGGTCGAAGCCGGGGGCTGGGTGGCCGTCTGCTTCTCGCCCATGACCCTGGAGCTGATCGGCGACGCGGAGGCGGCCGTCCACGAGCGCCTGTCCTCCCTCGGCCCTGACCTGTGTCTGCCGGACGCGGACTTGCAGGAGGCCCTCAGGCGCATGCGCGCCCGTCCGAACATGCAGCTGGGCGTCGCCCTGCTCGACCAGCGCATCGCCTGCGGCGTGGGCAACGTCTTCAAGAGCGAGGCTCTGCACGCAGCACGGGAAGATCCCTTCGCTCTGGTCCGGGATGTGTCTGACGCGCGCCTTCGGACGCTCATCGAGATCGCCGCGGTGCAGCTCCGGAGCAACCTCGGGAGCGGGAGGCGGACGACAGTCGAGGAGGGACTGGCGGTGTACAAGCGGTCCGGGCGCGACTGCCGGCGGTGCTCCGCAACGATCCGGATGCTCCACCAGGGCAAACCGCCTCGGTCGACGTACTGGTGCCCGGGGTGCCAGCCCGGCCGCTAGATGTCGCTCCCATTTGACGTTTTGACGAGAACCGTCAGCGGGACTGAGTCCGGCGCCAGCGGCCTCCGCCGTCGTCGCAGACCAGACCCTCGAGCTCAAGCGTCGCCAGTACCACCGATGCGCGCGAAGCGTTCAGCCCCGTGATGCTCACGACCTCATCTACCGTCGTCTGTTCCGCCACGGCGCCGTAGACCAAGGCGGCATCGCCCGTAAGGTCGATGCGCGCAGCCGGCGCCGCGTCTTCCGGGCCGGGCAGCGTGTACCCCTGGGCCCGGGCGAGGTCCAACAGCTCGTGTGTGGTGTCGTCGGGATCCACGACGAGCCTGGCGCCGTCTCGCAGCAGCTCCCTGACTCCGGCTCCCGAAGGATTCTCGGGGGCCGTGATGCAGGCGAAGACCTCCCGTCCCTGATCGATGGCGAACCCGGCTGTTATCAGGGCGCCGGACGAGAGCCCCGCTTCCACGACGACAACGGCAATCGACAAGCCTGAGACGATTCGATTTCGAGCCGGGAAGTGCCACTGCCTCGGCCCCGTGCCGGGCGCGAACTCCCCCACAAGCGCGCCGTTGGAGGCCACCCACTCCGAAAGGGCGGCGTGCTCCGAAGGGTACGC
>DATLNZ010000178.1 GCA_035536535.1 Actinomycetota bacterium
TCCTTCGATGACCAGGGCGGATTCGCAGCGGCGGCCGAGCGCTGCTTCGGGGCCGGGTGGTGCCGCAAGCGCCTGCTGGGCACGATGTGCCCTCCCGCGGCGGCCTCCGGACTCGAGGAGCACTCGACGAGGGCCCGGGCAAACCTTCTGCGTGCGGTGGTGTCCGGCCGGCTGGACGTGGCGGACCTCAGCTCACCTCAAGCCCGCGAGGTCATGGAGACCTGCGTTGCCTGCAAGGCCTGCAAAACCGAGTGCCCGGCCCAGGTGGACATGGCGCGCATGAAGGCCGAGTGGGCCGACATGGTCCGCAGGTCCAGCGGAGCCACAGCGCTGCAGCGCATGATCACCGACTTTCGCCGGCTCGCCGCGGCCGGGTCCCGGACGCCGCGATTGACGAACCGGATCCTGAGCTCCCGCGCGGCCAAGCGCTTGCTGGGCATCGCCCCGGACCGGACGCTGCCCCCGCTGGCCAGGCACCCACTGCCGGCGCGCAGGCTCCCCGAGGCCGGCTCCGGCTCGCGCGACGACGCCGCGACGGGCGCGGACGGCTTGGGCCCGACGGCCCCCGGCGGCCCAGGGGCTCCCAACGCTGGTGCCGAGCCCGTCATCTTCGCGGACTGCTTCACGACCTACCAGGAGCCGGAGATCGGACTGGCCGCGCAGGATTTGCTGCGTGCAGCCGGCGTGGAAGCGGGGGCGGTGGATGCAGGCTGCTGCGGCAGGGTCATGATCAGCGAGGGGAACCTGGCGAAAGCGCGGGCCGATCCTGTTCTGCGAGCCCTCGTGCATGTCCGCCGTGGTGGACGACTGGCCCCCCCTGATCGGCGACGTCGACGACATCACGCTGCGGTGCCACCCCGCCGAGCAGTTCCTCGCCGACGCGGCGTCGCAGGTCGATACCCCGCCACGGTTCCGCGTCGGGGGCCGCGTCCTGCTGCACGCGCACTGCCACCAGAAGGCTCTGTGGGGCACGACCGGCACGGAGCTCGCGCTTCGGCTCGTCCCGGACGTCGAGCTGGAGATCCTGGACTCGGGTTGCTGCGGGATGGCAGGCGCCTTCGGATACCTCGCGGATCGGCAGGATCTGTCGCGGGCGATGGCCGAGCGCGTGCTGCTGCCGGCCGTGCGCGGGGCCCCCGATAGCGACGTGGTCGCGACGGGGACCTCCTGCCGCCGCCAGGTGGCGGACCTGTCCGGCGCCACGGCCGAGCACCCGCTTGTCTTCCTGCGGGCGCGGCTGCTGGATCAGATCCAGCCCTTCGCCGAGTAGCTCGAGTCGGGCGGCGAGGTCGCCCGGCAGGACGTACCCGCGGTCTTGGAGTAGGTGACTGCCCCGCGGGGGTTGTCCGGACCCGCCCTGTCCCTGAGAGCGAAGCAAGACCCAGACCGGCTCCGCACGGCCGCCCGGAACTCGTGCTGCGACGGACCTTTGACGCTGACGACCGTGGGGCCGGTGCTCTGGCCGTCGTCGACGAAGTCCAGCTCGGGCTTGCAGGCCTTCAGCGTCTGCGGCGTCACCAGTCGGTAGTCGGTCGTCTTCCCGTAGGTCTGCTTCGCGCAGATCAACGTCTGGAAACCAGCCGCGCGTGCCTCGTCGTCCTCGACCTTCGTGCCGCTGGCCGCTGGACTCGCGCCGGAGGCGGCTGCGTCCTTCGCCCCGGCTCCCGGGGTGCGCCCAGTGGCGCCCGGTGCCGCGGAGCCCTCCGCCGTCCCGGATTCGCCCGCGGCGGACCCGTGCGGTTGGGCCGTGGATGACCCAGCGGCCTGCGATGTGGGCGAAGTGGACGAGGATGTGCGCCGGGACCCGCGGCCGCCTCCGCCCCCGCAGGCGGACGCCACCACCGCCACCACCGCGACCAGCGCCACCACCCTCGACCTTCCGCTCATGCGCTTTTGCGGGCGGTCACGGCCGCCGTCTCCTGTGTATGCGGCTGCCCGGACTCGTCGCGCTGCTTTGTCTGAATGTTGAATTCTTCGTAGCCGAGGACCTCCCACCCGGCCGCGCGGTACAGCTCGTCGAGCTCGCCGCGGGCGAACCAGGTGAGCGTCGGAGGCGCGGCGGCGGCGAGTCCTCCCTGCTCGGTGAAGCTCTCGACGATGTTGATGCCCCCGTCGCGCGTCCAGGACATGATGCGATCCAGCACCCGTGGCAGGTCCGTGCGGGGGACGAAGGTCAGGGTGTAGCTGCTCACGATGTTGTCGAACTCCTCCGCGGGCTCATACGAGGCGAGGTTGGCGACGACGCCGCGAACCCGGTCCGCCAGGCCCGCTTCGCGCGCGTTGCGCAGGAGGTTGTCGATCGCCTTGGGGGCGATGTCCACCACGGTGACGGTGTGGCCCGCGCCGGCCAGGAACAAGGCGTTGCGTCCGTCGCCCCCACCGAGGTCGGCTACCGAGCCGGGGACCAGGGTCCCGGCCCAGCGCCGGACCCAGTCGGTGGGCTCGCGCCCCCATACGAACTCCTCGGCGGCGTACATGTCGTCCCACCGCCGCTGCGGCCGCTCGCTCATACGCCAGATCCTATTATCGGGGCTTCGGGACTAGCCTCAGGAGGGACGCTTGACGGCATCGAGACGCGCGCGGATTTCGGTCCTGCTGTTGATGCCGATGCTCATGCTGTGGGCTCCCGCGGGGGCGCAGACGGAGAAGCGGGACGTGCGTGCGCAGGAGAACTCTTTCCAGCCCCTTTTCCTCGAGGTCAACCAAGGGGCCGAGGTCACCTGGATCGGCTCGAGAGGCGGCAGTCACACAGTCACCACCTACCCGGGGACCGACGTGAGCTTCGATTCCCACCCCGAATGTTCGATGGCCGACAACTCGCCGGACCGCTGCCTGTCGTCGGGCCGGACCTTCCGCTACGCGTTCTCGACGCCCGGCACCTTCGACTACTACTGCAAGGTCCACGGACGTCCCGAATACCGCCCCGACCCCCGCAACGCGAGCGACCCCAGCTTCCAGCAGTGCGGGATGTGCGGGTCCATCACTGTGCGTGCCGCCTCCAGGCCTGGTGGTCCTCCGGCCCCTCCGGCCCCGGCTGCTCCCACCGGCGGCGCCGGCAGGCCGGCGATCCCAGCGGCCGCGACATCCGGTCCCCGTTCGACGGGCGTCGCGGCGACGCCGGCTCTGTCCTCCCCGCAGCCCTCGGTCAATGCGACGCCGGCAGATACCAGGACCCCGGTTCCACTGGCGCTTGACGACCAGAGGGCCACCAAGTCGAAAGGACCGTCCCCCCTGCTGTGGCTGCTCATCGCGCTGGGAGTGGTGGCCGTGGCGGTGTTCGTCCTGCGCCGGCCCCCGCAGCCTCCCTCTCCCGGGGGCCCCGCTTAGACGGCCGGGCGGCCGCGTCTGTGCTCGCCGGTCCCCGGCGCTAGGGTGAAGGCATGGCTTTCGACGAGTTCAAGGACCAGCTGCCGGACATTGACCCCGTGGTCACAGGAGAGTGGCTGGAGTCGCTGACCGACCTGACGGACGCGTACGGCAAGGCGCGCGCCGGTTACGTCCTGCGACGCGTGCTGCTCGAGGCGCGGCGCCTGCAGATCGGCCTGCCGTCGATGGTGTCCACGCACTACGTGAACACCATCGCCCCGGAGGAGGAGCCGCCCTTCCCCGGCGACGAGGACATCGAGCGGCGCATACGCCGGCTGATCAGGTGGAACGCAGCGGTCATGGTCCTGCGCGCGAACAAGGAGGCGGTGGGCATCGGCGGGCACCTGTCCACGTACGCCTCTGCCGCGAGCCTGTACGAGGTGGGCTTCAACCACTTCTTCCGCGGCAAGGACCACCCGGGCGGCGGCGACCACGTCTTCTTCCAGGGACACTCGGCCCCCGGCGTGTACGCCAGGGCCTACCTGGAGGGGCGGATCGACGAAGCGCGCCTGGACCTGTTCCGACAGGAGGTGTCCGGCGGCGCGGGACTTTCGTCCTACCCGCACCCGCGTCTGATGCCGGACTTCTGGGAGTTCCCGACGGTGTCGATGGGTCTGGGAATCCTCAACTCCGTGTACCAGGCGCGCTTTAACCGCTACCTGCACGCCCGCGGGCTAAAGGACACGTCCCAGCAGCGCGTCTGGATGTTCGCCGGGGACGGCGAGATGGACGAGCCCGAGTCCATCGCCGCGCTGACGCTCGCCTCCCGCGAGCGCCTGGACAACCTCATCCTGGTGGTCAACTGCAACCTGCAGCGGCTGGACGGCCCCGTCCGCGGCAACGGCAAGGTCATCCAGGAGCTCGAGTCGCTTTTCCGCGGGGCCGGCTGGCACGTGGTGAAGGCCGTCTGGGGACGCGAGTGGGACGAGCTCCTGGCGCGCGACACCGACGGCGTGCTGCTGGACAAGATGAACTCGACCCCCGACGGTCAGTTCCAGAAGTACGCCACCGAGTCCGGGGCCTTCATCCGGGAGGACTTCTTCGGCCCGGACCCGCGCCTGCGCAAGATGGTCGAGCACCTGTCCGACTCGGACCTCGTCCGCCTGCGCCGCGGAGGCCACGACTACCGCAAGGTGTACGCGGCCTACAAGGTGGCAACCGAGCTTACGGACGTCCCTACCGTCATCCTGGCCAAGACGGTGAAGGGCTGGACCCTCGGCCCGGACATCGAGGCGCGCAACGTCACCCACCAGGCCAAGAAGATGACGGCGACCGACCTGCGCAAGTTCCGCGACCGCCTGGGTCTGCCGATCTCGGACAAACAGCTCGAGGACCTGCCCTACCACCACCCGGGCGCCGACTCCGAGCTCGTGGAGTACATGCGCTGGCGGAGGCAAGAGCTCGGCGGATCGGTCCCGCGGCGCGTCGTGCGCTACGACACGCCGGCGCTGCCGGCGCCTGCGGCCTACGACGAGTTCAAGGCCGGCACCGAGGACAAGGGCCTGGAGGCCTCGACCACCGTCGCCTTTGTCCGGCTTCTGAGAAAGCTCCTGCGCGACCCCAACATCGGGCGCCGCATCGTTCCCATCATTCCGGACGAAGCCCGCACGTTCGGCATGGAGTCGCTTTTCAAGGAGTGCAAGATCTACAACCCGCTGGGCCAGAACTACGAGCCCGTGGACAAGGGCACCCTCATGCCGTACCTGGAGGCCAAGGACGGACAGCTGCTCGAGGAGGGGATCACCGAGGCCGGCAGCATGGCCATGTTCACGTCCGCCGGGACGTCGTACGCGACCCACGGCCAGCCGATGATCCCGTTTTTCATCTTCTACTCGATGTTCGGCTTCCAGCGGGTGCAGGACCTGATCTGGTCTTTCGGCGACTCGCGGGGTCGCGGCTTCCTGCTGGGCGCGACGGCCGGTCGGACGACGCTTTCGGGAGAGGGCCTGCAGCACCAGGACGGGCACAGCCTGCTGATGGCGTCCACCGTCCCGAACTGCGTGGCTTACGACCCGGCCTGGGCCTACGAGGTGGCGGTGATCGTCCGCGACGGGCTGCGACGGATGTACGACGAAGGCCAGGACGTCTTCTACTACCTCGCGCTCTACAACGAGCCGTACGTCATGGCTACCATGCCCGAGGGGGCCGAGGAGGGGATCCTCGCCGGCCTGTACCCGTTCCGAAAGTCCGCCGCCGATGGACCGCGGGCACAGCTGCTCGGGTCGGGTCCGATGCTGCCCGTCGCGCTCGAGGCGCAGCGGACACTGGCCGAGACCTACGGCGTCGCGGCCGACGTCTGGAGCGCGACCAGCTACCAGCAGCTGCGCGCGGAAGCGCTGTCCTGCGAGCGGTGGAACCGTCTGCACCCCACGGAGCCCGCCAGGGTTCCGTACGTGACGCGGGTGCTGTCCGAAGCCGGGGGCCCGGTTGTCGCGGTGAGCGACTTCATGAAGGCGGTGCCGGACCAGATCGCGCGCTGGGTTGAGTCCGACTACCTGTCGCTGGGGACCGACGGCTACGGCCGCAGCGACACGCGCGCAGGCCTGCGCCGCCACTTCGAGGTCGATTCGGCCCACGTGGTCGCCGGGGTCCTGCACGCCCTGTCCCGCTCGGGCGATGTGAAGCCCCAGACGGTGGCGGACGCGATCGAAGCGGCGGGGCTGCATCCCGACCTTCCCGACCCGGCGTCTCTGTAGCCCCGGGCATGGACAGGGGCCTGCGGCTCGGCTCGGTAATCGTCCTGGCGACGGCGGCCGTGTTCGCCCTGGCGGCGCCCGCGGGGGCCAAGAGCTACCGGCTCCCGGGGGCCCAGGTCCAGGTCGCGGTCAACCCGGACGGCTCGGTCACCGTCGAGGAGCGGATCGCTTTCGCCTACGACGGGTCCTTCTCCGGCGCGTACCGGGACATCCCGTCGCGATTCGGCGAGCGCGTGGTCCCGGACTCGGTGAGTGTGGCCGAGGGCGACATCCGTTACGCGCGCGGGGGCACCCCGACCCTGGGCGCCCCCGGACCTCCCAACACCTTCGCGCTAGGCAGCCTGGACGGCGGGGGCGCGCGCATCGTCTGGCGCTACAGCGCCGTCAATGAAACGAGGTACTTCACGATCAGCTACGTCATGACCGGACTGGTCACCGTTTACGACGACATCGCCGAGCTGAACATGCGCGTGTGGGGCGACCACTGGCCGGAGTCTTTGGACCAGCTTCGGGTGGACGTCCGGTTCCCGCAAGCCGTTCCGCAGGAGCAGGCCGACAGCTTTCGCGTGTGGGGACACCCCAGCTCCGTCCGCGGTGTCACGACCCGGCTGCCCGACCGCACAGGGGTGACACTGGAGGCGAGCGGCATCCCGTCGGAGCAGTGGGTCGAGTTGCGGACGCTTTTTCCCACGTCGCTGATCTCGTCCGCGCAGTGGGCCCGCCGGCACCAGGGACCGGGGTTCCAGACGATCCTGGAGGAGGAGCGTGAGTCGGCCGGCAAGGACCTGCGGGCGCGCGAGAGGATCCAGTGGCTGAAGCGCAATGTGTGGTGGATCATCCCCTTGTTCCTGCTGCTGCTATTCGGTCCCGCCGCGATCTACTTCTCCTGGCTCGCGCGCAGGTACGGCACGGACCCTATGGTCTTTCCCCTTCCGGCGCACTACACGCGGGAGCCGCCCTCCGACGATTCGCCGGCCCTGGTTGGCTCTCTGCTCACGGAAGGGGGCAAGCCCGGATCCAAGGAGTTCGTTGCGACCTTCTTCGACCTGCTGCACCGCGGGTACTTCACCGCCGATCGCGAGCTGACCGACGAGAGCACCTGGATGGGGCTGCGCAAGGAGACGATCTCGGATCTGCGCGTGAAGCTCACGGACAAGGACCCCAGCGACCTGCCGCCGTGGGATCGCGAGGTCTACGACGCGATCGAGTGGGTACTGCCCAAGAGCGGCGAGCTGCTGTCGAAGTTCGACGACGTGCTCAAGGAGCGCGCCCAGAAGTTCTACCTGCGATTTACGAGCTTCCAGGAGGCCGTCGACGCCGAGGTCAAAAGGCGTGGCTGGATCGAGACGAAAGGGCGGACGATGTGGGGGCTGGGGATCGCCGTCATGGTGGGGGTGGCCCTGCTCGGCTTTCTAATCGGCGCCCTCGAGGTGAAGACCGCGGGCTCGCCCCTGCTCGCCGTCCCGCTCGTCGTCGGCGGTTTCACGAACGCATTCGCCCTGGGCGTGGCCGGTGGCGCTGCGTCCAAAGCGCTGACGAGGCGGTCGCAGGAGGGCGCGCGGCTGGCGAGGGCATGGGAGGGAATGCGCCGGTACCTGGACGATTTCTCGGCCATGCGCGACGCGCCGCCGGTGTCGGTCGTCCTGTGGGAGCGACTGCTGGTCTACGGCATCGTCCTGGGTGTGGCCGACCAGGTGCTCAAGGCGGCCCAGCTGGTTGCGCCGCAGGACCTCACGCAATCCAGCCAGCTCTATTGGATTGACGGCAGCGGGACGGGCCTGGGGTCCGGACTCACCTCGCTGCACATGCACAGTCTGTTGTCCGGGCTTGACCGTGCCGTGTCCTCCGGGGCCCCCTCGTCGTCGTCGTCCGGCGGCGGGGGAGGGTTCTCCGGCGGTGGCGGAGGCGGTGGCGGAGGTGGCGGGGGAGGAGCGTGGTGATGGGTTTTCTGATCGCTTTGCTGGTCGTGGTGGTGCTCGTGGCGCTGATGGTGATGGCGCTCTACAACCGGTTCGTGACGATGCGCAACCGTTCTCAGAACGCGTGGGCGCAGGTGGACGTGCAGCTGCGCAGACGCTACGACCTGATTCCCAACCTGGTGGAGACTGTGAAGGGGTACGCGTCGCACGAGCGCGAGGTGTTCGAGCGCGTGACGCAGGCGCGGTCGATGGGGGCCTCGGCCCAGACCGTGGCCGAGCAGGCCCAGGCGGAGAACATGATCACGTCCGCTCTCCGCCAGCTGATGGCCGTTTCGGAGAACTACCCGCAGCTGCGCGCCAACGAGAACTTCCAGCAGCTGCAGGCCGAGCTCGCGGAGACCGAGGACCAGATCGCGGTGGCACGCCAGATCTACAACGACACGGTGCTGATGTACAACAACGCGATCCAGACCTTTCCCGGCGTCATGCTCGCGGGACCGTTCGGCTTCGTGGCGAAGGAGTACCTGGAGATCGAGGAGGTCTCGCGTCAGCCGGCGAAGGTGGACTTCCGCGACATGCCCGGACGCGTGGACTTCACTGGTCGTCCTGAGGAGTCTCCTCCGGCTCAGCAGTAGGAGATCCGCGTCTGGAAGCGGAGGGCGACCCGTTTGGAGCGCCCTCCAGCGAGCCGGCTATTGCGACGAGGTCCTCCTCGGTCGTGTAGCCGGCGACTACGACGAACGTGTCGCCGACGTAGCCGTACAGGTGCGGGACGACCTCCGGCGAGACGGCGTAGGTGAGTTCGCTCGCCCCCGCCACGACCTTGCGCTCGACCACCGGCAGGCTTCCGGGCACGGCCAGCGGCGAGGCCTCGATGGGAATGCGACCGCGGGCCAGCGTCCGCTGGCTCAACGACACCTGCGTCTTGCCGTTGGAGTAGAAGGCGTAGAACACCTGCTTTGCCGCGGGGTACGACTGCCTCGGCCCCCATACCTTCGGAGTTCCGTCGTACGCCGCGAACGACTCCTCGCGGAAGCCTCCGGGAAGGCTCGTCGGCAGCAGGGGATCCGGGTTCAACTCATCCGCCAGCTCGCCCCGCGTCAGCGCCCGGTACTGGCCGTTGCGGGTCTCCTCCTCGGCCCCCGAGGCCTCGATCTCGAACTCTCCCTTGAGGACGAACTGGTCGACCGCGACGTGGTCCAGCGCGACCGTTTCGGTTGTGACGCGGTCGTCGTCACCGAAAGCGGACTCCACCGCCTGCGTAGTCATGTATTGCTCGGGCCCCAGGACGGCGGCGTCCTTGCGGTTCAGAAACCGCCTGATGCGAAGCGGCAGCCAGGTCTCGGCGTCCAGGACCATCTCTATGCGGTCCGCCCGCGTCAGTTCGTCGGGGCGTACGGGAAACGACACGAGGTAGGACCGGCGCCCGTCGGTGGTCGCTTCCTTGTCCACCCTGGCCTCGCTGGCCGACGCCAGCATCTGCACCGCAGAGCCGACGCTTGAGTCCAGAAACCCCAGCCGCCCCGGGACCGGTCCGTCCGGGGGACCGGGAGCGAAGTTGGACTCCACGACGAGCTTGCGGTCGGAGCCCTGCTCGGTCAGCGTCCGGACTTCCTGTGCCGAGCGCACGATTGTGGTCTTGGTCTCGGGTGTCCCGCGCACCGGGACCTTCAGGGACCGTTCCTCCCGCAGCTTGGCCTCCGCGGAGTCGTAGACCACGCGTCCGCGATGGATCCCGTTGGAGAACGTGTAGCGCGGCTTGGCTCCCTCCTCGGGGGGCAGCCTGTACCAGCTCAGGCGTGTGACCGTGAAGCCGGCGTCCAGCGACTCGATCGCCTCGAAGGCGCGGTCGGCGTTGACGCGAACGGCCTCGGCCTCCGGAAGCTCGCCGGCCGGCTCGGGCCGGGGGACCGGCTCGCGCGTGAGTAGGAACACCGCGGCGATCGCCAGGCCGGTGACGGTCAAAAGGCCGAGCGCCGCCGCGATGGCCCATCGTCCGGACCCGGACCGCGCGCGGGTCTCCGTGTCATCGCCGACGACAACGGGTGCGCCCTCGTCCGGCGCCGGTTCGTCTTTGAAGTCCTCCTCGGCTCGCCTGCGCCCCCAGCGTCGGGCCCGGCCACGGGAGAGCTCGTCCGGGGTCTCCGCGGGTGGCCATAGCTCGGCTCCGGGATCGGCCACCGCTGCATCGGCCGCCAGCGTACTGCCCGCTTCGTCGGCGCCCGGGCGCGACGCGGGGTCGAGGCTCGGCATTCCAGCCGTCTCGTCGCCGGCGTCGTCGCGCAAGTCCCGTTCCTGCCCCTGCTGCTGCTGTTGGGCCGCCGTCCCGATGCCGTTGCCCGGATCCCCCTGCCCGCGAACTACGGCGATGGCCCTCAGCACGACCGTGTCCACGACCTCGCGAGGCGGCGGAGAGGCGATTGCTCTCAGCGCCGTCATGGCGCCGTCAACGTTGTCGAAGAACCTCTTGCATTCGCCGCACGACACCAGGTGCAGCGCGAGATCGCGCTCCTCGACCGGCTCGAGGTTTCGCTCGGGGGCGGTGGCGGCGAGCCTGCGCGCTTCGCTGTGGTCCATCGGGTTCAGCGAGCCAACGTCCCGGCGGCCTTTTCGACGAGCACCACCCGTGCCGCGGTCAGCCTCTCACCCGCATCCTGCGTGGACATCCGCGCCAGCCGCGCGACCGACGACAGGTCCATCCCGAGGGCGTCTCTGCAAACGAGCAGTTCGCGGTCCTCGGGAGCCAGCGCCTGCAGCGCAGCCCTGATCCCGGGCGGACCCTCGGCCCCGGTTCCGGCTCCCGGGGCGACGTCGGCGACCACCCGCCGGGCAGTCTCCAGCGCCCAAGCGGTGACGCCGGTGCCCTGCTTGTACCGGCCGACGGCCTTGGCCAGCCGCACCCACGTCTCCTCCAGCGCCCTCGCCGCCGACTCGTCGTCCGGGAGCATCCCCTGCAGGTACCCGAAGACCGGGGGGCCGAGGGACTCGATGAGCTGGCTCAGCGCGTCTGCGCTGCCGCGGGCTGCCGAACGGACCAGTCGTTCGTCGCTCACGGCTCAGAGTCTATAGCCGTCGACGGGTAATACTGACCACGTGGCTGAGGAACTGAATGCGGGACCCGTGCCCGGCAGGGACATTCGCACGACCGCGTTTTTCATCGCCGACCACGCGGAGGCGGTCAACGGCAAGCTGTACGTCCTCGGCGGGTGCTGGGACGTGCTGTCGGTGCGCCAGTTGCCGGCGCACCACCCGCACATGTCCGTGGCCACGGCACTGCACGTCCCGTGGGGGTCCACCAACCAGGTCCACACGATCACCGTCCGGCTGATCGATGAGGACGGACACCCCGCCGGGCCGGAGATGTCCGGACAGTTCGAGACGGGACGCCCGCCCGGGATGCGCCCGGGGGACGAGACCACGATGCTGCTGGCCTTCAACATGGTTAGCACGCCGCTGGAGCGCGAGGGCCGCTACGAGTTCGTCCTGGACGTGGACGGCACCGAGCTGGCAAGAGCCCGCTTCCGCGTGACGGTCCAGCCCGCTCAGTAGATCCGGAAGCGGTGCAGCAGCGGGGTAGGGTCGGCGTTGCCGGCTGCGTCGATCGCTGCGATTCGCACCGAGTGGTACCCCTTGGTCAGGTACCTGTAGGTCGTCGGCGACGAGCACAGGTAGTACCGGCCCCCGTCCAGTGAGCACTTGAATCTGGCGGCCGCGTCGTCGGAGGCGAACCTGAACGTGATGTAGCGGTAGACGCGTAGCGGAGGCGTTGTCGTGAAGAACGTGCTCGGCGCTGTGAGGTCCACGGTCCAGGTGTGGGCGGCCGGGGTTTCGTCAATGGCCGACCACTCGTTGGCCGCAGCCACCTCGAGCCGGTGGGCGCCCTCGGCCAGACCCGTGAAGGTGGGGGCCGCCGAGCACGCGGAGGCCTCTGCCCCATCAAGCGAGCAGGTGAACGTGGAGCGCGGCTGCGTGGACGAGAACCTGAACGCGGCCGAGCTGAACCTGGTCAGGGCCGGCGGACCTGAGACAACGGTCGTGTCCGGAGGTCCGGACGACACCGCCGTCATCCAGCCGCTGTTCGCCGTGTTCCAGTGCGTGGCCAGGTAGGTTCCGGCCCCCGGGGCCGTCGAGAAGTAGTCGTCGTTTCCGCAGTCCAGGATCCGTTGGTCCAGGGGGTCCGGGCACAGCGTCGTGATCTGGGTCGTGGGCTCGTCCTGGTAGCACATGATGTCGTTTTCGTCCGTGCAGTGCGCGAACCCGGTGGAGTGGGGGGCCGAGTTCTGTACGGCTCCGAGGTTGTGCATGACCTCGTGGATCTCAGAGCGGCCCCAGCACCTCGTGTCGCTTCGTCCGTAGCCGACCCTGTTGTTGGACAGGTTGTCGAGTGCGGGGCGGTCGTCTCTGATCGCCGTGCCGATCCCGCAGAGCCCCGGGTTGACCGTGTCGAACCAGATCGCGTACTTCCGATAGTTGTTGTTGAACCCTCTGGCACGAAGCTGCTCCACCATCGAAGCGAAGCTGGTAACGGCGGTTGGAGTGACGGTCACGTTGGAGACCACGAGGTTGCACGAGGCGTCCGTCACGAACCGCAGCCGGCGCATTCCCTGGGTCTTGAGGGAGCTCTGCTCGACGATCCGGTTCATCTCGGCCCCCCACCCGCGGATCGACGGCAGGACCTCCTCGTACCGGTCCGGCTCGGTGGACGCCCGCATGTAGATGGCGTGGATCCTTTTCCCACTGGTCCCGTCGCCGTCGCATGGGACGGTTCCGGAAGGGGTCCCGCCGGAGGTTGGGTCCCCGAGTGCCGGCTCTCCTGAGCGTGCGGTGCCGTGGCCGCCCGGGAGCCGGTGGGTCTCGTCCGGGCCGTGGGTGCACAACCCGGTGGACCCGATCTCGTAGAGGGACCCGCAGATGCCGGTCGCCGACTTCACCAGGTCGGGAAACAGCGGGTGGGACTCCGCTCCTTGCCGGCCTGAAGCCGGTGTGGCGGCCGCGACGGCGACAGCCATGATCGCCGCGACGGCCGTCGTGCGCGTTCGGGCAGTTTTGCCCATGCGGATTTTGCTCCCGGGTCGGATGATCAGTTGTTCGCCCCTGCAGGTGCCGTCCCCTGCCCCGCGGCCGGCAGCTTGGCCAGCACGTCCAAAGCGTCATCCTCGAGAAGCCGCGCCGTGGTGGTGCGCAGGGCCGTCTCCAGCACGATCGTGCGCCGTGAGGGGTTCATGAGGTTGATGCCCATCGCGGCAAGGTCCTCGGCCCCCGGCTGGACCAGAAGCACCCGGGCCCCGGACTCCTCGACCTTCCGGGCCTCCCGGGACAGCCTCCTTCCAGACGCAGCGCGCACCCGTCGCTCCACGCGCTCCAGGACCGTGGTGGGCGGTCCGGGGTTGAGCGACGACGTGGGGTTCAGGACGATCACGACGTCGAGGTCCTCGCGGGACAACAGGTCCAGGTTCGAAGGCGACCACGCGCCGCCGTCCACGTAAGTGCGGCCCCCGATCCGGACTGGCGCGTACATCCCCGGGATCGCGCACGAGGCCTCCACCGCGCGCCACAGGTCGGCTGCTGGGGCGCCGTCGCGTCCGAAGACGACCCGGCGTCCCGTGGAGTAGTCCATGGCCACGATCCACAGGTTGGGGTGATCCGACCAGCCCTCCGCGACGACGGAGCGCACGACCCGCCCGACCTGATCCGTGGACATGAACCCGCGACCCAGCCACCCCGTAAGCGCGGCGGCCGGGGGATAGCGCCACGGGCGAAGGCTAGTCCGCATCGCCAGCTGCGGAGAGCCGAGCGCCAGCCGGGGCAGGTTGCGGGTCAGTTTGAACAGCCCCGGTGTGGTCTCGCGGGCGCCGAGCATGGGCTTGCCGTAACGGTCGGTCATCCCCTCCGTAGGCCCCCCGCGCTGGTGGTACACGAGAAACCACGGGGGCATGCCCGAGGCGACCAGTGCTCCAACGGCCGAGCCGGCGGACGTACCCACGATGTAGTCGGCGGTCTTGGGCTCCCAGCCGGTTTGCTCCACCAGGGCCTGCATCGCCCCGATCAGCCACGCGGCGCCGAGGACGCCGCCCCCGCCGAGCACAAGGCCCACGCGCAGGCCGTCCCGGGGGTGCGAGTGGTCTGCGGGCATGGCGTCAGAGCCTATCCGGCGCAGGTGCTGCTTCGTGTCATTGTTGGTCCCCCGACGAAAGGACCCGTGTGGACACGTCTCGCTGGCTGGCCGGCCTGCGCAGGCACCAGGCACAGTCCGGCGCGCTCGCCCGCTGGACCGCCGACCGAGGCGTCACCGGCTGCATCTGGGACCCGGGCGCCTACGTCGCGGGCGACGCGGCGGCGTCCATCTCCTCGCTCGTGCGGTCGGGGGCTCTCCCGGACCAGGCGCTGCTCTGGGACCTCGTGGTGCACGACGTCAGGGAGGCCGCCGAGTACCTGCAGGACGTGCACGCCGCTACGGACGGCGCCGACGGTTACGCGGCCTTCTGGCTGCCCCCGGACGACCTGGCCGACCCCGCGTCGGCGTCGGACGCCGCCGGCAGGCGGCGCAACGAGATAGGACGGCGCAACGTCGCGGTCGCCTTTGCCTGGACCCCCGGCAGGCGCGAGGCCGTCGCCGGGTGCGTCGCGGCGGGAGTCCCCGTTGCAGTCCATGCTCCGTCCGGCGCGTCGGCGGAGGTCCGCGAGGCGCGCGAGGCCGGCATGGCGCGCCGCAGGCAGGCGGCGGAGGACCCGGAGACGGTGGAGGAGGTCCCGGTGTTCCTACTCGGAGCCGACGCCGGCGATGGAGGCGTCCGCGGCGTGGAGCTTGTGTCCGAGGCGTCGCTGCTGCATCCGGCCTCCGCGTCGGGAGTCCGGCTCCCGGGCTCCCCGGACGAGGAGCGCGCGGCGTTTGACGGCGCCGTTCTGCGGCTGCGGCAGCGGGCGGCGCGTCCCGTCCGCGACGACGAGATCGAGCCGGACGGCTTCCGCTCCGACGTGCTGGCCTCCTGCCGCGATCTGGACCTGTCGGACGCGATGGAGCGCGTGTGGGCGCGGGACCACACGCTCTGGCGCGAGGAGCCGCGCGAGATCTCCGACCGCCTCGGCTGGCTCACGGTCGCCGGGCAGATGGACGCGGAGGACCTCGTCGCCTTCGGCCGCCGGGTGCGGTCCGGTGGGATCCGCCACGTCGTGCTGATGGGGATGGGCGGCTCGTCGCTCGCGCCGGAGATGGTCCGCGAAACGCTCGGCGGCGCTCTGCCCCTGTCGGTCCTGGACTCCACCGACCCCGACCACGTCTCGCAGCTTTTGTCCCGCCTGGACTTCGACTCCACCTTCTTCGTTGTGTCTTCCAAGTCCGGGACCACGGTCGAGACCCGCGCGCACCTCGAGACGATGTGGGCGAGGTGCCCGCGTCCGGACCGCTTCGCCGCCGTCACCGACCCCGGCTCCGAGCTCGCCCGGCTGGGGGCCGAGCGCGGGTTCCTGCGCGTGTTCGAAAACCCGCAGGACATCGGCGGCCGCTACAGCGCCCTTTCGTACTTCGGACTTGTCCCCGCCGCCATCTGCGGGATCGACGTGGCAGCGCTGCTGGACTCGGCCCGCCGTGCGATGCAGGACAACGCCGCCTCCGTGCCCGCGGCGGAGGCCCCGGC
>DATLNZ010000179.1 GCA_035536535.1 Actinomycetota bacterium
TGGCGCCCGACCCTTCGACGTCGATCCACGGCAGCCTCACGGTCACGCGGTCGCCCGCCCGATCCACCTCGGCATCGGCGAAGAGCTGTACCTCATAGTGCTCATCGGGCGTCAGGATCGACCGCAGCGTCTGGGACTTGAACCGCTTCTCCTCGCGCCCGGCGACCTCCTCGTCGGACAGCCTGCGGCCCTTGCTCCGGACGTACTCCGCGAATCGTTCGAAGTCCGGGGAGCCGGGGCCCGCGCCGATCTTCTCCTGAAGGCCCCCGAGCAGCTGCGGGAGCACCTCCTCCTCCGAGTCGCCCTTCGCGTCCACGCCGATCCACGGCAGCCGAAGGACCGTCGACCCGTTCTGCGACACCGTCTCCACCTCTGACAGCAGAGCTACCTCGTACTGGCCGCCGTCGGGCAGCCCCACGGTGAATTCGTGATTGCGATCCATTCCGTTTCCCTCCTCAGAGATATCCGGAAAGAGGTTACGCCTGAGTCAGGAAGAGTGTGGCCCGTGGCGGCCCCGGGGCCCCGGCGGGTACCTTTGTGACGGGGCCGTCCGTCCAGGACGCAGCCAACCAGACACCGGGGGGGGGCCAATGTTCGTTCAGATCTTCAGGGCACGCACGAAGGACAAGGCGGGGGTCAGGGAGCAGTTTGACCGATGGGTCGCCGAACTGGCGGAAGGAGCGCCAGGGTGGCTCGGGTCAACGGTCGGCCTCACCGACGACGGCGAGATGGTCGGGATCGCCCGGTTCGCTTCCGAGGAGGAAGCTCGCGCCAACAGCAGCCGCCCGGAGCAGGGGAAGTGGTTCGAGAAGCTGAGCGAACACCTGGACGGCGACGTCAGCTTCAAGGAGTCCAGCGACGTCGACTTCGTCATGGGCGGCGGGTCGGACCAGGCCGGGTTCGTCCAGCTCATCGAGGGAGCCGTGACCGATGAGGAGCGGTTCCGTGCCGTCGTGCGCGACCTCGAGTCGCTGCTGCTCCTTCAGCGTCCCGAGATCATGGGCGGAATCATCGCCTACCACGGCGACGGGTCCCTGACGGAGGCCTTTTACTTCACGTCCGAAGAGACGGCCCGCGAGGGCGAGTCCAAGATGGCTGCGCCCGAGATCCAGAAGTACCTCGACGAGATCAGCGCCCTCACAAAGGACCTTAGGTACACCGACATCCGTCAGCCGTGGCTGGCGGGTCCGCGGGCCGTCTAGGCAGCCCGCCCTGCTGAGCTGCGCAAGCGCCGTTTACCGTGCCTGCGTCTCTGGACGCAGGTAACGCCCGAACCACTCCAGGATCGCCTCAAAGCGCATGACGCGGTGGGCTGGGCTCCCGGACCGCGACAGCTCGTGGCTTTCGGCGGGAAAGCGGACCAGTTCCACGTCACGTTTGAGCAGGCGCAGTGTCGTGAACAGGTGCTCGCCCTGCTCGACCGGACATCGCAGGTCGTTTTCCGAGTGCAGGATCAGCAGGGGAGTGGTGATGTCCGGAGCGTAGGTCGATGGTGACAGCCGGACGTAGGTGTCGACGTCCTCATGCAACTCGGAGCCGATGTACCCCTTGAAGATCCAGCCGGCGTCGCTGGACCCGTACATGGACACCCAGTTGTTGACGGCGCGCTCCGAGCAGGCGGCCGCGAATCGTTTGGTGTGTCCCACGATCCACGTAGTCATGTACCCGCCGTACGACCCGCCGATCACCCCGACGCGGTCGGGGTCGCAGAAGTCGTAGCGGCTCAACGCCTCATCGGTAACGGCCATCAGGTCCTCGTAGTCACGGGTGCCCCAGCCGGGCCCTTCGTTGGCGGGCCCCCTGATCGCCCGGCCCCACTCCTCCGAGTAGCCCGACGACCCACGGGGGTTGGAATACACGACGACGTAACCGGCCGCCGTGTAGACGTGGAACTCGTCCAGGAACCCGTTGCCGTACTGGGTGAACGGACCCCCGTGAATATTGAGGAGGACCGGGTATCGACTGCCCTCCTCGAAATCGACCGGCCGCATGATCCAGGCGTCCACCTGTGAACCGTCCGCGGACGTCGCCACGAATCGCTCCGCTTCCGACAGCGCCCTGCCCCCGGTGAAGTCGGACCCGTGGTCCGTGAGCCGGCGGTCGCCGAACCAAAGCTCGGGGAGCTGCTGCACGGTCGTCGCGACGTGGACGCCCATTCCGGCCGCGAGGTCGTAGCCGGCCACCCGCAGCTCTCCCGTCACTACCGGCTCGGGCTGTCCGGACCCGTCCGCCGGAACCATGTACAGGTGCGTGTTGCCGTGGTCCTCGCAGCCGAACAGAAGGCGATCACCTGCCCAGATCGGCTCCCGGGCCGCCGGGTACGGCTCGCAGTTGCGGTCCAGTGACGCCGTCAGAACCTTGGACCGGCCCGTGGAGGCGTCCACGACCGCGATCTGCCCGTGTCGCGGGAAGTCGAACCCGGCGGGGGTGTGACCGCAGGCGATGAGGCTGCCGTCGGGGGACCAGGAGGGGTTGGAGTACTGGGCATCGGTGGGGGTAAGTCGCGAGACCTCCCGCACGCGGGCGCCCTCCTGGTCCTCGGTGGCGGTAAGTCGCCCGACCTCCCGGACGACGTCGCCCTCGCCGGCGTCCACGATGTAGATGTCGTTGGCGGCGTCGATGTCCCAGTCCTCGTGCCGGGCCGAGACAAAGGCCAGGCGGCGCGAGTCCGGGGCCCACGTGGGAGCCGAGTCCTCGTGGTCGCCGTCCGTCAGCTGGACCGGTTCGGACGATCCGTCGGCTTGCACCACGAACACATGCCTCGGCCTGTCGGCGGTCCACCCGACGCTGTCGAGCTTGAAGCCCAGGCGCCTGAACCGCCGGGGCGCCCGCTTGCGCTCGTCCTCCTGCTCGTAGGCGGCGTCCCGGACGCGGGAGGTGAAGGCGATGCGGCTGCCGTCCGGGGACCACACCGGCTGCGCGACGTCTTCCTTGAGGTCCGTGAGCTTGACGGCTTCGCCTCCCGAGGCGGGAATGACGAACAGCTGCGCGGCATCGGACTCCCTGCTGGACGTGAACGCGAGTTGCGAGCCGTCGGGGGACCAGCGGGGACTGGAGTCGCGCTTGGACCCGGACGTGAACCGGCGCGGGGGCGCCGATCCGTCGAGGGGGACGACCCACACCGCGCTGCGGTACTCGGCGGACTCTTTGTCGATGGTCACCAGCACATAGGCGGCCGTCCTGCCGTCCGGGGAAACCCGAGGGTCGGCGACGGCCACCAGGTCGTTGACGTCCTCCGGAGTCATCCCTCTCATCGCCCCTCCTCGGCCGGAAGCGCTCAGACTACAGAGGGGAGCCGGGCACGCTCCCTGGTGCAAGGCGTCCGGTCCGTTTCGACCGGCCGGACCGCGCCGGCCCGGAGCGGGTATCGTTGACGGGTCGTTCCCCACGAGAGGAAGCCATGGTCAAGATCCGTTTGATGCGCGTCGGTGCGAAGAAGCGACCGCTTTACCGCGTCGTCGTTGCCGAGTCGCGCTCGCCGCGCGACGGAAAGTTCATCGAGATAATCGGCCAGTACGACCCCGTGCCCAACCCGAGTGAGATCAGCATCGACTCGGACAAGGCCTTGGCGTGGCTCAACAAGGGGGCCCAGCCCACGGAGTCCACGCTGGCCCTGCTGAAGCGAACCGGAATCTGGACGCAGTACACCGCGTCCCAGCCCCGGAAGCCGAAAGCCGATCCCAAAGCGCGGCGTGGACCGGTGAAGGGCGCGGCCAAGGGCGGCGCCAAGGCGTGATGCAGTCGCGCGGCGCCCCGCGACCTGACCTCGCGCCTGGAGCCGTTTCATGAAGGACATCCTCGAGTTCGTGGCCGGGTACCTCGTGGACGACCCGTCGGCCGTCAAGGTCGAGACGCTCGAGGGCCACCGTTCGGTGATCCTCCAGCTCCACGTGGCCCCCGAGGACATGGGGAAGATAATCGGCCGCAACGGACGGGTCGCCAGGGCGCTCCGGACGCTCATCCAGGCCGCAGCGACGCGCGATGGACGAAACGCGATCGTCGAGATCGTCCAGTAGCGAGTTCGCCGTCGACGGGCCCTCGCATCTCATCGTGGGCCACGTGGGCAAGGCAGTCGGCCTCCGAGGCGAGGTAGAGGTCGAGGTCGTATCCGACGACCCGGAGCGGTTCCGGACGGGGTCCGTCCTGCTTCTGGGGGTGGATCGTCAGGTGACCGTGCGCTCGTCCCGGCGCGCCCGGGGCCGCCACGTGGTCGCGTTCGAGGAGATCGGAGACCGAGAGGGGGCCGAAAGCCTTCGAGGATCGGACCTCAGCGTCCCCGCCGACAGGACCCGGAAGCTGCAGCCGGGCGAGTACTGGGACCACGAGCTGGTCGGATGCGCCGTCCTGTTGGCGGACGGGACCGAAGCCGGCAGGGTCGTGGACGTCCTGCACATGCCCGCCCAGGACCTGCTGGTGGTGGACTCCGGGGGCCGGGAGCGGATGGTCCCCCTGGTGGCAGACCTGGTCGCGTCCGTAGACACGTCCTCGCGGACCATCGTCGTCAACCCCATCCCCGGCCTCCTGGACTGAGCACCTGGTCTCACGGGCGGTAAGGGCGCAACCGCTCCAATAGCATTGGGGTGATGACCCTGCCTCTGGGCCGCCTGCGCCGGCCCCTGGTCCTTGTTGCGTCCGTCGCGGCCCTGGCGACTCCGGCGCTGCCCGAACCGGCCGCGAGGCGGACCTACGCACGGGTTGCCTCGCCGGTGGGCGCGGCCGTGACCGTGACCCCGCCCCCGGCTCCGACGCCGACCCCCGTGCCGGAGATCGTCCCGACGACCATCGAGATGCCGTCGCTCGCCGTCAGCGCGCCGGTCGTGCCGGTGGGGATCGGCCCGGACGGTGCGATGGGAACCCCCGGCAACGCGGTGGACGTCGCCTGGTGGGAGGGGGTTCCGGCGGGTGCGGGAAATGCACTTCTCGCCGGGCACAAGGACTACAACCGCCGGCAGGGGTCCTTTTTCCGGCTCAAGGACCTCAAGCCGGGGGACCCGGTCCGCGTTACGGGGGCCCAGGGGGTCCTGGAGTTCAAGGTCGAGTGGGTGCAGCAGGTGAGTGCCGAGGCGGACGCCGCCGAGATGCTGGGGGACGTGGGGGGCCCGGTGCTGACCCTCATCACCTGCGGCGGGCAGTTCGACCGGCGAATCCGCCACTACCGCGACAGGGTTGTGGCGAGAGCGGTCCTGGCGGCCTAGGGGTCGGGCGACCCGGGCCCGGGAAAAGGGAAAGGACCGCGGCCCCACACCGCGGTCCTCTTCGCGCTCCCGAATTCACAGAATCTGTTCCCGGAGCGCGGCTGGCCCAAACCTCCCGCGAGGCTCGTCATCATGTCCGGGTGCGCATCGACGTCCTGACGATCTTTCCCGAGGCGGTCGAACCGTTCACCCAGGCCTCGCTGCTGGGCAAGGCCGTGGAGCGCGGCCTGCTCGAGGTGCATGTCCACGACCTGCGCGACCACACTCGCGACCGCCACAGGAAGGTCGATGATCAGCCCTACGGTGGGGGGCCGGGGATGGTCATGAAGGCAGAGCCCTTCTTCGACGCGCTGGAGGCCCTGTGTGGGGAGCCGGTCTCGCCGATCCGGGCCCCCGAAGGCCCCGCCCCCGAAGGCCCCGCCCCCGAAGGCGACGGCCCCGAAGGCGAAGGCGACGGCCCCGAAGGCGCAGGTCGGCGTCCGCGCGTCGTCCTGCTTTCTCCCTCCGGTGCCCGGATGGACCAGGCGAAGGTGCGCGAGTTGGCGCAGCGGCCGTGGCTGGTGCTCCTGTGCGGACGTTACGAAGGGGTTGACGAGCGTGTCGCCGAGCACCTGGCGGACGAGGAGCTGTCGATCGGTGACTACGTTCTGGCCGGTGGCGAGGCCGCGGCGATCGTGGTCGTGGACGCTGTCGCCCGCGTCCTGCCCGGGGTGGCGCAGGACCCCGAGTCAATAGCACGGGAGTCTTTCGAGGAGGGGCTTCTCGACCATCCGCAGTACACCCGGCCCCCGGACTTCCGAGGCTGGACCGTGCCCGAGGTGCTGTTGTCCGGACACCACGGCGAGATCGAACGCTGGCGGCGGGCGGAGGCCGAAAGACGAACACGCGAGAGGAGGCCGGACCTGCTCGGCAACTGAAGCGCCGCCGGGGGATAACTCAGGAAGTGTCCGGCGGACCCGCCCTGGGTGAGGCGGCAGCCGACGCAACCATCGCCGCCGGGACGACGGAGCGGACCCGGGGCGCCCTCAGTGCCTGCGTCCGCGGCTGGAACACGGAGCCGTCGGGCCGGGTGAAGCTGATCCCGGGCCCTGCCTCGCCTCGCAGCGACCATCTGCCCTCGTGGACGAGAACGTGGTGCGTGGTGCACAGCAGAATCAGGTTGTCGAGAGTCGTCGGCCCCCCGCTGCTCCAGTGGATGATGTGGTGGGCGTGCACGCGGCGTTTCCTGTCACAGCCCGGGAACACGCAGGTCTTGTCCCGACGGCGCAACCGTCTGTAGAGGTGCGGGGGGACGGTCCGAGCGACTCGCCCGGTGCGCATCGACCCGGAGCTCGGGTCGGTGGCGGATACGTCGAGCCTGGCGTCGCAACAAAGGCGGAGGGCTACCTCGTGTGGGACGAATGCGTCCGACTCCACCCACGCCGGCGCCGTCCGATCGTCGGCCGGACGCGAAACAGGTGCCGGAGCGTCAGCAGCCGCAGGCAGGACCGGCTTCTCAACGTGCACCACTACCGTGGCACGGTCCGGGTCGCCGTCCTGTGCCACTGCCGACGAGGCGATGTCGACCAGCGCATCGGCGTAGGCGGCATCGAAGTCCCTGAGGTGTGTCTCCTTCGGCACGCGGCGGTCGAGTGCCTTCTGGACGAGGGCCCCCTCTTCGGGGTGGAGTTGTCCGCGTATACGCATAAAGCGCTCGTCGCGCGTGACGTCTAGCCGCAGATAACGTCCGTTGTCGGAGCGCTCCAGCCTCCTCGCGGTTTCCTTCCGCGCCTCGTGCTCGAGCTCACCGATGGACCAGAAGGGGAGTGCACCGACCCAAGCCGCGGCGTCGTCGGGACCGGGCGCGCTCAGGACTCCTACGGCCTTGACCTGGTCGGTCGAGATCCGGCCGAGACTCATCGCCTCCTGCAGGGCCGGACGCTCGTGAACCGTCCGGGCCTGCGCTACGAGTTCCCGGGCCGTCCGGGGGCCGAGCTGGTACCGGGCGGCGATCCACGAGCTGAGATCGCCGGCACCGTCGTCCTTCCATGCGTCGGTCGCGCCGAGGTCGCTGATGCACGACAGAAGCTGCGCCAGTGCCCGCACATGATCCTCGTGGGCCCGATCAGTTGCCTCAATCAACGAACACATGTTCGTATTCTAGACGGTCGGGGTGACAGGGGGCCTGGGGCCCCGCAGCCCCCGCCCTGCGCTGATACCATCGCCTTTCTCCCCCCACCCCCCGGGAAGCGGACGCGGGCACACGCACGCGCCGAAGCCGTTGAGGGAGGGAACTCATGGGTGGATACGCCAAGCCCCAGGTGCTGGTGGACCTCGACTGGGTCGAGAAGCACGTGTCCGACGACGCGGTTGCCATCGTCGAGGTGGACGAGGACACGGGCGCATACGCATCCGGACACATTCCCGGGGCGATCGCGTGGAACTGGAAGACCGACCTTCAGGATCCCGTCCGGCGCGACTTCGTCTCCGCGGAGGATTTCGCGAAGCTGTTGGGCGAGTCCGGGATCGACAACGACACGACGATCGTCCTGTACGGGGGCAACAACAACTGGTTCGCCGCCTACGCCTACTGGTACCTGCGGTACTACGGCCACGGCGACGTCCGGCTGATGGACGGCGGGCGCAAGAAGTGGGAGCTGGAGAATCGGTCGCTGACGACGGACGTGACCAGCCGTCCGAACAGAACCTACCGCCCCGGCACCCCGGACAGTTCCATCCGGGCCCTTCGGGACCAGGTGAAGGAAGCGATAGGCAGCCAGAACATCGTGGACGTCCGGTCGCCGGACGAGTACTCGGGCAAGCTGCTGGCGCCGGCCCATCTGCCGAACGAGGCGGCGCAGCGTCCGGGACACGTCCCGACGGCGAAGAACATCCCCTGGTCAAAGACCGTCCAAGACGAGGACGGGACGTTCCGCGACGCGGAGGAGCTCCTGACGCTGTACCGGTCCGAGGGCGTGGACACGTCCAAGGACACGATCGCCTACTGCCGGATCGGGGAGAGGTCGGCGCACACGTGGTTTGTCCTGCATGAGCTGCTGGGAGTGCCGAACGTGCGCAACTACGACGGGTCCTGGACTGAGTGGGGCTCCCTGGTGGGGGCCCCCATCGAGAGGTCACACCCCCCCCGGCC
>DATLNZ010000180.1 GCA_035536535.1 Actinomycetota bacterium
AAGCCCAGGCGCCGGACGGTGGCCGGGTCGCCCCCCAGAAAGATCACGTCGCCGAGGTAGGACATCGCGTGCGCGGCCCAATACCACATGTAGAACGGGTGGACGCCGTGGTAGGCGTAGGAGTTGCGGTACAAGTGGCGGTACCAGGGGTCTGCCGCGAAGGCCGCCTCGAACTTCGCCTCGATGGCCGCGGGGTCGGTCGTCTCCGGCAGCACCTGGTCGAAGAAGTCAATGTAGGAGGGGTGGTGCACAGCGTGGAACTGGCGCGGCGTGGGGTGCGCGAGGATCACGACACCTCCCGGCCGCACCAGGGGCGCGTTGCGGTAGGTGTTGAAGAAGTAGCCGAGGCCCATGCACACCACCAGGATCGGGTTCATCACCGAGTTGACGTTGTAGGGGCCCACGTACGGGATGCCCATCGTCAGGATGTCCGTCTGGCCCGTCACGGGCACGAGCTGCTGGCGGTGCACGTTGTCCAGCGTCTGGGCGTGAACGGCCTCGGTCTCCCCGGCCTGGACGCTGGTGAGGCGATGGGGGGCCTCGATCGACTGGAACAGCCTGCGCTTGACCCCGGACGGCATCCTGCGCAGGCCGTTGGACACGGCCAGGTACGTCGCCTGGTCGCGCAGCGACCACTCGAACTCGCGCCGCTGCAAAAAGTCGTACGGCGACGGGAAAGTGGCGTTGTTGAGCGTCGTCTCGACGGTGAAGATGTCCAACTTGTCGGCGAGGAACTGTCCCATCCGGTGGCAGGAGTGGTGCAGGGCCGAGCGGCGGGGGTCCATGTAGGAGCGGGAGTCCAGCATCGTGGACACGTTGTGGTGGTGACGCAGCGAACGGTAGGTGCCGAGTCCCACGGGAACCGACTTGTGGCCGCCGTCCATGGCCACAAGGTTGATGTTCACGTACACCAGCAGGTCCGATTCCATAGCCCGCCGGTTGAGCTCCACCTCCTCGCCGCGGTCGGTGGTGCCGACGAACACGTTGCCGGCGGGGTCCTCCGCGTCGTGGTTGTAGATGCGGTCCGGGGCAAACGCCCTCCACACCCGGTCGCCGACCGCGCGCCTTATCTCGGCCGGAGTCATCTTGCGGTGAAGCGACTGGGCCACAATCAGCTCGACATCGTCCACGCCTGCCTCGGCGGCCAGCGTCAGCACCTGCTCGATGACGAGCTCCCGGACGTCCGGCCGCCGCATCTGCGGCAGTGGCAGGGAGATGTCGTCGAAGGCGATCGTCAGCCGCATGCCGGGACGCAGCTTCGACCGCAGCGGGTCGGAGTTGAGCGGTGACTCCAGCGCCTGCGCCACTGCAGCGCGCTCGTCACGTAGCGCCGGCAGGGGCTCGGGCGGATACACGATCCGGCTGCCGGGGGGCAGCGTCTCGAGGCGGAATTCTTCGCCGAAGTGGAACAGCACAGGGGGCGAGCGACGGTCCGTCTCGTGGACGAGCCCCGGACGGCTTCTCGGCGTGCGGACCTGATCAGCGGGCAATGTCGAACACCACCTTCACGGCTCCCAGCCTTCCTGCGTCCATCGCGTGGTCTATGGCCTCGGGGTATCGGGACAGCGGGTAGGCAGCTGACACGAGTGACTCGAGGTCGAGCTTGGCGGCGAGTTCGATCGCCATGTCGAACGTGTTGCGCCGGGTCCCGTTCTGCTGCTCGGCGCCGTAGGTGTAGGCGCCAGTCAGCTCCAGCTCCCGGTGCCAGACGGGGGCCAGGTCGATCGTCGCCGCTCCCGGCAGTCCCACCAGCACGACCCGTCCCCGAGGACGGGTGGTTCTCAGGCAGACGTCCAGCGCGGCCATGGAGCCCGTGCACTCCAGGCTGACGTCGGAGCCGGAGGACAGCCACCCGCCGCCGCGCTCCGGCTCGTGGAGCAGGGACCCGGTCGCCAGCCTCACGGCCCGGAGAGCCGAGGGGGCTGCAACGACGTCGTCGGCCCCCAGCCTCGCCGCCTCGGCTCGCTGGCGGGGGTGCTTGGCCACGGCGATGACGCGTCCGGGCGAGGAGAACTCCCGGATCGCGGCCAGAGTGAGAAGTCCGATCGTTCCGGCTCCCATCACGACGACGGTGTCGCCGTCGGCGACCCGCGCGCGCAGTGCGGCGTGGACGGCGCAGGCCAGCGGCTCCACGAGGACCGCCGACTCGTCCGGAAGGTCATCGGGGATGGGGCGGATCTGGCTGCGGTGCGCGACCAGCACCTCGCCCCAGCCCCCTCCGGTGTCCTCGCAGAAGCCCGTTTGCAGTCCGGGGGCCACATGGCCCGAGGCGGTGTTCTCGCAGCAGCCGGTGTCGCCGGCTGCGCACGCGCGGCAGGCAGGGTCGAGGCCGCGGGCGGCGCAGCCGAGCACCGGCTCAATGACCACGCGCGTCCCGGAGGGCAGGTCGTCCAGCGGGTCGACCAGGGTGCCGACGACCTCGTGTCCGGGGACGAAGGGGGTTGAGACCAGGGGGCCGAAGTAGAACGAGGCGTCACCCGCGACCATCGCCAGGTCCGACCCGCAGATCCCGGCCAGCTTCGGCGCCACCCGTACCCAGCCGTCAGCCGGGAGCTCCGGCTCTCCCACGTGCCCCAGTCGCAGGGGTGCCAGGTGTGAGGCGACCAGCCCGGGGGCCCGGCGGGACAGGGCGCGCGCCGCCACGTAGCGGGCGGGAGACCGGCGGAACTGGAGCGCGATCATCGGTTCGTCAGGGTGCCGGAGTGGGCATGGGACCCATGGGGGGGAACGACTCGGTTTCGGGGCCGGGGGTCGGCTGGGTTCCGGGGGTGCGGGTCGGCCGCGAGATGCCCGGCGTCCTCATCGTTCCCGGGCCCGGTGAGGGGTCCGCGCACGTCTCGTCGGTCTCGAGGTGAAACGACGTGCCCTGCTGCTGTCGCAGCGCGTTGCGTCTTCCGGCGCTGCTGCTCACCCAGGCCCGCTTGTTCGGCCCCACGCACTTCGTGGCCAGGTTCGGGAAGCCGTTGGGCATCTGGTAGACGTCGGCAGGGGAGTCGTCGATGTTTCCTACGGGAGCGTCCCCCCGTCCCCGCTCCTCCTTGAAGCTCTCGCACCCGGTCGAGGCCAGAGCCGCGGCCAAAGCCAGTGCTGCTGCCAGCTTCTTCATACGCGCACCTCCCGTCGTCCGGTGGCCTGAGTGAAGCCCGGTCTGGGAAAGCGTCCGGTGCCGCGCTCCGGCCCCCAGCGTTCCAGTGCCCATCGCCGGTCCCGGGCCACACGGGCGAGCCGGTGGTCGGGGTTCACGGCCACGGGATTGCCAACCGACTCCAGCAGAGGCAGGTCTGAGATCGAATCGCCATACGCGTAGCTGGACCGCAGGTCGGCTCCGAGCTCCAGGGCGCGGCGGCGCAGCCAGGCCGCTCGGGCGTCTCCGGCCAGCGGGACGTCCACGAGGTCGCCGGTGTACCTGCCGTCGCGCACCTCCAGGCGTGCCGCCGCCACCTCGTCGGCCAGGGGTGACATCGGCGCCACAGTGAAGTCCAGGGCGCCGGTGATGAACACGATCCGATGCCCTGCGGCGCGGTGCTCGCGGATCCTGCGGATGGCGGCGGGGAAGGAGCGCGGGAGCACAAGGCTGTCGAATGCGTCTGCGGCCAGAGCCGCCATCTCCTCGACGGGGGCCCCTTCGTAGCGGCGGTAGAACCGGCGCAGGAACTCGCCGCGGTCGCGTCGCTCCGTCGCCACCAGGCCCGGGACGTCCCGGGCCAGCTCCGCCACCCTGGACATCCACTCGCGGCGCGGGGACGCGGCCAGCCGCAGCCACAGGAACGTGTCCACGACGTTGGTCCCGAGCACGGTCCCCTCCAGGTCGAACACGGCCAGGACGCCGTCTCCAGCGGTCTTGACCGACGACGAGGGTGCCGGCCGCGGTCTGCGGCGCACGGTGCCTCGCCTGCGGGTGATCTCGGGAAGGTGGTTTTCCTGGAGATAGGTCCTCCAGTCGATCGTGCCGGGGTCGAACCCGAACGCTGCGCGCTCCTCGGGCTTCATGGACTCGTGCAGTGAGCACGCCTTTGCGTCGTCGAAGATCGACTCGACCTCCGCGTAGGACCCGTACAGGTCGGCGTACTTGACCGCCTGGTCCAGTTCGGTGCGCCTGCGGTCGATGCGGTCCGCGGCCCCTTCCAGAGAGCTGGACGGGAGCCGGTCCACGACGCGCGCGGCGGCGTCCAGGGCCCGGCGTCCCCACTTCAGGCGCATCTGGACGCTCCGGCGGCCGGGGAAGGTCCACAGGGGAGGAAGGATGGGCTGCCCGTCCTCGTCCAGGTAGGGGTGCTCGTGGAAGTACTCGTGCACCCACCGCACGAGATCCCTGTAGCGCATGGGATTGCGGTTGCCGGTGCTCACGTGGACGACGTCCATCGGTGGCTCGGAGGCGGCGGCGGCCAGGATCGCGTTCACGACGAGGTCCACCGGGACCACGTCCACGACCGTGTCGGGGAAGCCGGGGAACTCCGAGAGAGCCCCGCGGCCGTACATGAGGATCACCGGCTCGGCCATCCTGAATCCCCGGATCCACCCCGGAAACGGCTCGGACAGAGCCGACTCGATAATGCTCGGGCGCACGATCGTCACGGGGAACGGGTCTTCTCTTTCCAGGACGGCGGTCTCGGTGAGGGACTTGGTGAAGGCGTACGCGTCCGGCCAGCCGAGGGACTGGGCCCGCGCCCGTCCGGTCTCAACCAGCCGCTCGTCCACCCAGTCTCTGCGCAGCTGCTCGGCCCGGGTGCCCACGCTGGGGGATCCGGCCGGGCCGATCTCGCGGCGCGCTCTGGCTGTGAACTCCTTCAGACGGTCGGGCTCGCGGGACTCCGTCTCCACCGCCGGCCTCACCGACCGCGCCGCGTCAAGCTCCGCGCGCCAGTCCAGCCGCGGCCGGCCCGGGTTGTGCGTCCACGGCGTCTCGGGCACCGTGCCCTTGGTCAGCCCGGAGACGTAGGCGGTGGACACGTGGACCAGACGGCGGGGGCGGGCGCCGCAGTTGCTAAGCGCGTCGAGCAGGCGCAGGGTGCCGACGAGGTTGGTCTCGAAGACCTCGTCCACCGCCGCGTCGAAGCTGACGGAGGCGGCGGCGTGGATGACGATGTCCACATCGGCGAGCAACTCGCGGTCCTGGGGGCCGAGTCCGAGGCCTTCGGATCGCAGGTCGCCGTCCAGCGCCACGACCAGGTCCTGCAGGCGCTCCCATTCGTCCGTCGAGCGAAGGTGGTCGAAGGCGTTGGAGCCGAGGACCCTGCGGCGGACGCGGTCGGCGGCGGGGGCCCCCGGTTTGGACCGGACCAGCAGGAGAACCTGCTTCACCTCCGGCAGGGATGTGAGGATCTTGGAGACCAGCGCCGTGCCTAAAAAGCCCGTGGATCCCGTCACGAGGAGAGTGGCTCCGGCAAGCGAGGATCGGACGCTCGTGCGGGTCGCGGGGGCTGCGTCTACCATCTGGTAGGCATTGTGACCTATCGGGGGTGATCTCGTCATGGCGACGGCCACGGGGGCCGCGACGCGGGAGCGCGTGGTCGCGGAGGCGGTCCGCAGGTTCGGCACGGATGGCTTTTCCGCGACCAGCCTGGATGACGTCGCCGGGGGCGCCGGCATCCGGAAGCAGAGCCTGCTTTACCACTTCCCGTCCAAGGAGGACCTGTTGGAGGCCGCGGCGCTGCATGCCGCCGCCGTCGTGTTCGAGACGCTGGACGGGGCCCTGCGCCACGACGACCCCGGCGGCCTGGACCGTCTGGACGCGTTGGTGTCCGCCGTGCACGCCCTCGCGAATGAAAGGACGGATGTCATCGGTCTCATCCGCGAGGTGGCCCGGGTGGGGCCCCCGCTGTCGGACCGGGTGGCATCGGCCCTGCAGCCGCTCGTCGATGCGGCAGCGCAGTGGCTGCAGGCGGCGATGGATGCGGGCGAGGTCCGGCGCCAGGACCCCCGGTCGGCCCTGCTGACGATCTACTCCGCCGTGGTCGGACACCTGACCGAGTCGTCCGTGCGACGCGTCCTGGCGGGGGAGTCGTCCAGCGAGACGACGCAGTCGGAGCTGGTTTCCTTTCTGCGCGCCGCCCTGGCGCCGGACCCGAAGCTTCCCGACATACGCTGCGCGACTTTTGTCCGCGCCGAGCCCGCGGCCGTCTACGAACTGTTCACCACCGGCATCGACCGTTGGTTCACCACGGGAGCCGAGGTGGATCCCGTCGAGGGGGGAGCCATCGTGTGGCGCTGGCGCGACTGGGGCCCGGACCGTGTGACGGCAGAGGCGCGGGGCACGGTGCTGGCCGCCGAGCCGGGCCGCAGGTTCGCCTTCCGATGGGGCGAGCAGGAAGGGGAGTACGCGACGACGGTGGAAGTGACGTTTGAGCAGCGCGACGACTGCACCGTCGTGCGGGTCCGGGACTTCGGTTACCGCCCCACCCCCATGGGAGCCGAAGCCCTGATGGAGTGCGCCGCGGGCTGGGGAGAGGCTCTCACGCTGCTGAAGCACTGCGCGGAGTCGTGCATCAGTTGATGCCTGTGGTCGAAACCGACGTCGTCGTCGTGGGCGCTGGGCTCGCGGGCCTGTACGCCGTCCTTCACGTGCGCCACGGGCTGGACGTCCTGGTGGTGGACAAGGCCGAGGGCCGCTCCGGGTCCTCGCCGCTCGCGCAGGGTGGAATCGCGGTGTCCGCCGGACGGGACGACTCGCCGGAGCGCCACCTCGCGGACACGCTGGCTGCCGGGGCGGGCGCCTGCGTCCGGAGCGCGGTGGAGGTGCTGGTGTCGGAGGCGCCGCGGGACCTCCATGCGCTGGTGGAGCTCGGGTGCAGGTTCGACCGCGACGGGTCAGGTTCGCTGGACGTCCACCTGGAGGCGGGACAGTCGGTGGCGAGGTCCGTGCATGCCGCCGACGCCACGGGGCGCGAGCTGATGCGGACTCTCGTCCCCCACGCGCGCCGCAGGGCGCTGCGAATGGTGGGCGCGGCCACCGGGTTGCTGGTCCGTGGCGGCAGGTGCGTCGGATGCGTCGTGCAGACGGGGACGGGGGCCGTGGAGGTGCGGGCGGGCGCTGTCCTGCTGGCCACGGGCGGGTGCGGCGCGCTGTACGCGATGACGACCAACGAAAGAGGGTCCACCGGCGACGGCATCGCCATGGCATATGAAGCCGGCGCAGCGGTTGCCGACATGGAGTTCGTCCAGTTCCATCCGACTGCTCTCGCGCAGGGACCGTCCCAGCGGGTGCTCCTCACGGAGGCCCTGCGCGGAGCGGGGGCCACGCTGGTGGACTCACGGAGCGAGCCGGTCATGAGCGACGTGCATCCGGACGGCGACCTGGCCCCGCGGGACGTTGTGGCGCGCGCCGTCGCCGCAACGCCGGGAGGAGTTTGGCTGGATGCGAAGGCCGTGCCTGCAGCCGTTTTGGAGGAGCGCTTTCCGAACGTCCTCGCCGCCCTGCGGGAGCGGGGGTTCGACCTGTCGCGGGAGAAGGTGCCCGTCGCGCCGGCGGCGCACTACCTGCTCGGGGGCGTGGCGACAGATACCTGCGGCCGGTCGTCGCTGCCGGGGCTGTACGCCGCGGGGGAGTGCGCGGCGACGGGCGTCCACGGCGCCAACAGGATGGCGGGCAACTCACTGGCCGAAGCGCTGGTGTTCGGACGCCGCGCGGCTGGCGCGATGTCCGCCGATGTTGCCCGACGCGACGACCGGGTCGAAAGTGCCTACGGTGACGCGCCGCCCTCAGTGGAGGTGGGGGCAGACTTCGCCCGGGCCATGTGGGACGGAGCCGGCCTGATCCGGTCCGCGCAGTCACTGAGGCTGGCGGCCGAGGTGGCACGGAGGCTGGCGTCGAGCCCGGATCCCGGAGAGCGACTGCCCGCCGTCGCCGCGATGCTGATCTGTCGTGCCGCAACGCTTCGACCGGAGAGCAGGGGAGTGCACTACCGCACCGATGCCCCGGCCCCCGATCCCGCTTGGGAGGGTGCGCACGTCCGCATGGAGCGAGGGTCCGTCCCTGCCTGATGCCGGGGCGCCGGCCAGTTCAGCGCCGCGCTGGCGCTTTTTGCGGGAGCATGATGCGATGGAGCTCGGGGCCTCCTTTGTCGATGGCGCCATCCACCTCGCCTTGTTCATCGCCGCCGGCCTCGTGCTGGGAGCCGGCGCTCTCGCGCTCCTGGAGCGCATGAGCCCCGGACGGCCGCGGGTCGTACGGACGGCGCACCTGGCCGGCGCCGTCCTGCTGTTCGTCCTGCTTGCAGCAGCAGAGCGGATCTACCATTCGCTCTAGGGACGGGGAATCGGGCATGAGGCTCCCGCACGCCGCGGCGCTCGCCGCCTGTTGCGCGCTGATGCTCCAGACGGGCGGCGGCTTTCCGTCGCCGGCGCCCGCGACCGAGCCGGGACCGGGAAGGGCCGCCGTATCGCCGCCCGTGCGCGCCGGAGACGGACGGGAGCCGATGCTGGACGACCTGCCTCCGGAGTCGGTGGAGATCGCCGCGGTGGGAGACGTTAACCTCGGCGGCCGCGTCGGCGACTCCATCTCGGCCCGAGGCGCAGCCTGGCCCTGGGCGAGGGTAGCTCCGATCCTGTCGCGCGCGGACGTCGCCATGGTGAACCTGGAGTGCACCATCTCCAGCCGGGGGACTCCGCAGCAGGACAAGGAGTTCACCTTCCGCGGCGACCCGGCCTCCGTGCCGGCCATGCGCCGTGCGGGGGTGGACATCGCGGCGGTAGCCAACAACCACGCTGTGGACTTCGGCCGCGATGCTTTCGTCGACACGCTGGCGTCGCTTCGGCGCTCGGGAATAACTCCGGTCGGCGGGGGAGCCGACGAGCGCGAGGCCTACGCGGCCGTTGTTGTGGAGCGAAGGGGGATCCGCATCGGCTTCGTGGCCGCCACGCGGGTCCTGCCCTACCACTTCCGGGCGGACGAAGACACGCCGGGCGTGGCCAGCGCCTACGAGGAGTCCCAGCTGCTGGGCGCCGTCCGGCGGGCGAAGGCTGCATCGGACGTCGTTGTCGTGTCCGTCCACTGGGGAGCCGAGCTTGCTCCTGTCCCGAATGACTCGCAGACCAGCCTGGCACGGAAACTGGCTGGTGCCGGGGCGTCGGTGGTCATCGGTCACCACGCGCATGTGCTGCAGCCCGTGATGAGGGTGCGGGGGGCGCTGGTGGCCTACTCGCTCGGGAACTTCGTGTTCACCTCGCCGTCACCAGGCACCGACGACAGCATGATCCTGCGGGTCGGGATCATGCCGGACCTGCGGATCGTGACCTCGCGCGTGCGCGTCAAGATCGTCGGCGGACAGCCGCGCCCCGTCACCGGGGGCGGGCGCAGTCCAGGGGTCTCGGGGGTCGGAACGTAAGGACGCCCCGGCCGGGGGGCCGGGGCGTCCAAGTTCTGGGTGCGTCGGGGCTACCGCTTGCCCTTGCCGCTGTTGCTGCTGCCCTTGCTGCTCTTGCCCTTGACGCTCTTGCGATCCGAGTCGTCGTCGTCGTCATCATCGGCCTCGGCGGAGGCGTCAGGAGACTCGGTGGGGCTGGGGTCGGAGCTGGCGCTCGGCGCCGGCTTGGACTTCTTCACCGGCTTGCCGCACTGCGACTGGGCGGCCTCGCGGCGGGAACCCTTGTCACTCGAGGAGACGAACTGGCCGTGGTTGCCGCTGAAGCCTGCGGGGCAGCCTTCGGTGGACCGCTTGGAGGTGCCGGCGGAGTCATCGTCATCGGGCGACTCGGAAGGGTCGGGCGACTCGATCGGCTCATCCGTTGGAAGTGGCGACTCCTCCGGTGACGGGCTTGGGTCCGGGGACTCCGAGGGGTCAGGCGATTCGCTAGGGAGCGGAGACTCGTGGGAGTCCTGAGTTGTGCTCTGACCGAGCTCGTCGGTCACGGCAGCCACGGGGTTCAGCTCGCCGGTCGCTGCGTAGGAGATGCCGGACATCGCCAGGAATGCCCCTGCGACCCATGGGGCCAGCCGCTTCGCCTTGTCGAACATCTCGTTCCTCCTGATCCTCGCTGGACCTGACAGCCGGTTGACCCGGTCTCTGGGTGTGCAGCGCCCCAGCCTCAGCGGGGGTTACGGGAAGCTGTCCGCGAGAACCGGACATCACAGACACAAGAGCCGGACGACCGGGCCGGGAAACTGAGGAGGCCCCGGCCGGGGGGCCGGGGCCTCCAAGTTCTGGTTCAGGGCCTAGCGCTGCCTTTGCCGCTGTTGCTGCCCTCGTCACTCGTCCTCTGAGTCACCGTCATCATCGTCATCGTCATCGTCATCGTCAGCATCATCGTCGTCGTCGTCCTCGTCAGGCGACTCGGCGGGCTCGGATTCGTCAGCGTCGTCGGACTCGGCGGAGTCGGATTCGTCGTCGTCAGGAGACTCCGAGGGACTTGGGGCGGATTCGTCATCGTCGTCGGACTCGGATTCGTCGTCGTCAGGAGACTCCGAGGGATCGGGGGACTCGTCCGGCGAGGCACTGGGCTCCGGGGATTCGGAAGCCTCCGGGGACTCGGAAGGCTCCGGGGACTCGTGTGCGTCCTGGGTCGTGCCCTGGCCCAGCGTGTCGGTCACCGCAGTCACGGGGTTCAGGTCGCCGGTGGCGGCATAGGAGAGGCCCGACATTGCCAGGAATGCCCCTGCGACCCATGGGGCCAGCCGCTTCGCCGTGTCGAACATCTCGTTTCTCCTGATCCTCGCTGGACCGTCTCCCGGTTTGATCCGGCCTCTGTGTGTTCAGCGAGCCAGACTCGGCGGGGGTTACGGAGCCGGTCGCCAGAAACGGACATGCCGGACACGAGCGCCGGGCCGCGGGGGCCCGGGCCGCTGATCAGGTGTTTGAAGCGGTTCAGCGCCGCGAGGCGACGGCTTCGGCCTTCCGGACCAGGTTCGGCTCCCCGAGGCGCTCGCACAGGGCGGGGAACCCGGGCCGGGGGCCGGTCCAGCGCAGCTCCTCCACTGAGTCCACGACCCGCGGCTCGGTCCTGAGGGTGGCTATGTCCTTGAACAGCAGAGCAAGCTCCCGGCCCTGGTTCAGGACCGCGGCCAGCGTGCTCGCGTTTCGCAGCGCAAGCCCCCACTGGGCTCCGTCCGGCGGAATGTCCTCCAGGCGCCCGAACTTGGCCAGGACCGTGGAGGCGGACCTGGCCCCCCACCCGGGCAGGCCGGGAAATCCGTCCGCGGAGTCGCCTACCAGTGCCAGGTAATCGGGGATGCTCGCGGGACCCACTCCGAACCGCTCCCAGACCCCCGGCTCGTCGCGCTCCTGCTTTTTCCGGCGATCGACCTGCACCACGCGGGTTCCCGAGACGCACTGGGCCAGGTCCTTGTCCGGCGTGCAGATCAGCACCTGCTCCACTTCTGGGTCTCCCGCTGCCACCGCTGCGGCGGATGCCAGACCGTCGTCCGCCTCCTGGTCGACCATGGCCCAGACGACGACTCCCGCCTCACGCAGCGCGTCTTCCAGCAGGGGAAACTGCGCGAGCAGGGCCGGCTCGATGCCGGCGGAACTCTTGTAGCCGGCCCACAGGTCGTTGCGAAATGACTCGATGACGTGGTCGGTGGCGACGCCCAGGTGGGTGACGCCTTCGTCGAGCATCCACAGGACCGACCTCAGGACCCCGCGCACGGCCGCCACCTCCATGCCGTCGTCGGTGAGGTGGGACGGCACCGCGAAGTGGTGCCGGAAAAGCTCGTAGGTACCGTCCAGGAGGTGGACCTTCATACCTGAACACTAAGCTCCGAGGGGCTTCTCGTATGCTCCAGCGATGGACGACCACGGGTCCCTGTCGGCCAACTCCGTGGAGGCCGCGGCGGGCCGGATCGTGCGGTACGTGCACAGGACGCCCGTGCTGCACTGCGCGTCGTTGGACGAGCTCGCCGGGCGCCGCCTGTACATGAAGGCGGAAAACCAGCAGCGGGTGGGCGCTTTCAAGGCCCGGGGCGCCTTTAACGCGCTGCTGTCCATGGGAGCGGCGGCGCGCCACAGCGGGGTGCTGACCGTCAGCTCCGGCAACCACGGGCAGGCCGTCGCCCTCGCGGCAAGGGTCTTGGGGGGCCACGCCGTGGTGGTAATGCCCGCCGACGCCACCCCGGTTAAGGTCCGGGCCGTGGAGGCTCTGGGCGCCCGGGTGGTCGCGGAGGGGGTGACGCAGGCCAACCGTGAGGAAGCGGTTCGCAGGCTGCAGTCGGAGACGGGTCTGCCGGTGGTGCATCCGTTCGACGACCTGCGCGTCATGGCGGGCCAGGGAACCGTCGGACTGGAGCTGACCCAGCAGTGCCAGGGACTGGATGCCGTGGTGGTGCCCGTCGGTGGTGGAGGCCTGATCAGCGGGATCGCCACCATCATCAAGGACCGCTGGCCCAAGACCCTGGTCGTAGGCGTCGAACCGAAGGGGGCCGACGACGCGGCGAGGTCGCTCCGGACGGGGACCCGGGTGTCGCTGGAATCCGCACCGGACACAGTGGTGGACGGCGTGCGCAGCCTGACGATCGGCGAGCGTCCGTGGGAAGTGATCCGCGAGCTGGTGGACGACATCGTCACCGTCGACGACGAGCAGACCCTGAGGGCGATGGAACTTTTGTGGACGCGGGCCAAGACGGTGGTCGAGCCGGCGGGAGCCCTGGCGCTGGCGGCGGTGCTGGCGGGAAAGGTCCGCGGGGGCGATGTGGGGCTGGTCCTGTCCGGGGGCAACGTCGACCTGGACTGGTGGGCGGCGCACCGGGTGCGGTCCGCCTCCGGCCTCGAGGCGGAGTCGGGGGCTGTACCGGTGCCCCCCGCCGGAGGCGGGGGGCCCGGCGACAGCGGTTACAGCTGAAGTGACTTGGTCTCGAGGAACTCCTCGAGTCCGAACCGTCCGAGTTCGCGGCCGTGTCCGGACTGCTTGTAGCCGCCGAACGGCGCCAGGGGGTTGAAGCTGCCGCCGTTGATGTCCACCTGCCCGGCGCGGATCTGTCGGGCTACCCGCTTTGCGCGCTCGGGGTCCGATGACCAGACGGCCGCGGCCAGTCCGTAGATCGTGTCGTTGGCGATGCGGATGGCGTCCTGCTCGTCGTCGTAGGGCATGATCGAAAGCACCGGCCCGAAGATCTCCTCCTGCGCGATCGTCATGTCGCCACGCACGTTCGAGAACACCGTGGGACGGACGTAGTAGCCCTTCGCAAGCTCCTCCGGAGCATCGGCGCTGCCGGTGACCAGGGTCGCTCCCTCCTCGACTCCCTTGCGGATGAATTCCAGCACCCGGTCCCGCTGGGCCTCCGACACCAGGGGGCCGAGCTTGGCCTCGCCGCCGAGCGGGTCGCCGATGGTCATCTTCTCCGCGGCGGCCTTGGCGATCGTCGCGGCTTCGTCGTGGCGGTCGCGGGGGACGAGCATCCGCGTCAGCGCGGTGCAGGTCTGGCCCGAGTTCAGATAGGCGTTGGAGACCCCCGCTTTAACCGCCTTCTCGAGGTCGGCGTCGTCAAGGATCACGTTCGGCGACTTTCCGCCCAGTTCCAGTGCAACGCGCTTGACCGTCCCCGCCGCGACCTCCGACACGCGCTTGCCGGCGCGGGTCGAGCCGGTGAACGAGACCATGTCCACGTCGGGGTGTGCTGCGATGGCCTCGCCCACGACCGGACCCGTCCCGGTCACGAGGTTGAAGACACCCGCGGGCAGTCCGGCGTTGTCCAGTATGTCGGCGAGGATGAAGGCGTTCAGGGGGGCCACCTCGCTGGGCTTCACGACGACGGTGCATCCCGCGGCCAGCGCGGGCGCCACCTTCGCGACGATCTGGTGCAGTGGGTAATTCCACGGCGTAATGCAGCCGACCACTCCGACGGGCTCCCGGACGACCTGGGAGTTGGCAATCGTCTCCTCAAAGGGAAACTCGGTGACGATCTGGGCGATCGAGCCCGACACCATGATCGGCAGCCCCACCTGGATCATCGACGACAGGTGCAGGGGCATCCCGACCTCGGACGCGATGGTCGTGGCGATCTCGTCGAGCCTGGACGTCAGCCCCTCCTGGAGGGCCTGCAGGTACTTCGCCCGGTCCTCGACCGACGTCTGTGACCAGGACTCGAACGCAGCCTTGGCTGCCCCGACCGCCTTGTCGACGTCCTCATGCGTCCCCTCGGGGATCCGCCCCATCACCTCTTCGGTCGAGGCGTTGACAACGTCGATGGTTCCGGTGCCCGTGGACTCAACCCAGGCGCCGTCGATGTACAGCTTGTCGTGGACCTTCATGGATGACCTCCGGTGTGGTTGCCGATGCTCCAGCCTACGCTCAGTCCGGCCGGCGCATCCCGCCGCCCCAAGCAAGAGATACGCTCGCCCGGTGTCGGCCTCGGAGGAACGGACGGAACTGAGTGCCCTGATGCTCAACTGCACTCTCAAGCGCAGCCCGGACGAGTCCAACACCGAAGCCCTTATGTCCAAGGTGGCCGACTGGCTGCGGGGGCTGGACGTGGCCGTCGAAGTCTTGCGCGTCGTCGACTACCGGATTCCAGCCGGCGTGACCTCCGACGAAGGCGAGGGAGACGAGTGGCCGCTCATTCTCGACAAGATCAAGGCCGCGGACATCCTCGTCATCGGGACGCCCATCTGGTTCGGACACCGCTCCAGCGTCTGCCAGCTGGTGATGGAGCGGCTGGACGGAACCTACTCTGAGACCAACGACAGGGGTCAGTACCCCCTGTACAACAAGGTCGGCGGCGTCGTCGTCACCGGCAACGAGGACGGCGCGCACTCGGCGGCCGAGTCCACTCTGTTCAACCTGTCCCATCTCGGCTGCACGATTCCGCCCAACGCCGACACGTACTGGGTGGGGGAGGCCGGACCCGGTCCGTCCTACATCGAGGCGGGGCAGGATCTGGAGTACACCCAGCGCACCACCCGGTGGATGTCTCACAACCTTGTCCACCTGGCCCGGATGCTCAAGCGCTCGCCGATTCCCGCCGAGGGCAACACAAGAGACAAGGAGACCGAGCACGCCCCGCACAGGCGAACACGGCCAGAGGCTGAATGAACGCGCCCGAGGTCAGGTACGCCAAGGCGGGGGACATTTACATCGCGTACCAGGTGGTGGGCGAGGGTCCGATCGACCTGGTCTTCATGCCCAACTGGTTCAGCAACCTCGAGGTGTTCTGGCAGTCCCCTCGGATCGAGAACTGGTTCAGGAGGATGGCCGGCTTCTGCCGGCTGATCCTGTTCGATCAGAGGGGGACCGGATTGTCCGACCCTGTGGCCATCCAGGACCTCATCCTGCTCGAGGAGAGATCACGGGACGTCCTGGCTGTTCTCGACGCAGTGGGTGTGGAGCGGGCGGCTATCTTCGCCGCAACCCTGGCGACGCCTCTGGCCTGCTTCTTCGCAGCCGCCCACTCCAGCCGGACGGCCAGCCTGGTGCTGCTGGATGGACTGTACTCGCCCCCGGAGGGCGCGGAGGCCGAGAGGGTCCAGGCCATAATCGAATCCGTTCCCGAGAAGTGGTCGACGATCGACTACGGGCGCGACCGGATGCGAGAGCTGGCGGAAAGAGAGTTCTTCGCCTACTACCGGCGCATGTCGGTGGCGCCCGGAGCCGCGCAGGGAATGTTCCGCGCCACCATGACGATGGACGTCCGGCATCTTCTGCCGGCGATACACGTACCTACGCTCGTTCTCGTCCACACGCGCAACCCTTCTTCTCCGATAGAGCACTCGGTTCTGGCCGCGGAACAGATCCCGCAGGCTCGCATGGTGGAGCTGGAGACGGACGGCTTCAGCTGGGGTTCGTCCGACCAGATGGAGATCCTGGATGAAGTCGAGGAGTTCCTCACGGGTGTCCGCCGGGGACCCGAACCCGACAGGGTTCTCGCGACGGTCCTGTTCACGGACGTCGTTGCGTCCACTGAGCGAGTGGCGAACATCGGGGACCGCGCCTGGACGCATCTTCTGGCGACGCACGAGGCCTTGGTCCGGGACCACGTGGATAAGTTCCAGGGGCGAGTGGTGGACGTCCGCGGAGAGGAGTCTCTTTCAATGTTCGACGGGCCCGGCCGCGGCATTCGATGCGCGCACGCCATCCGTGACGCGCTGTCCGGGATGGACGTGGACATCCGAGCCGGACTGCACACCGGGGAGGTGGAGCTCGTGGGTAGTCAGGTGGCGGGAATGGCCGTGCACATCGGCGCCCGCGTGGCGGCTCTCGCGGGGCCCGGGGAGGTGCTGGTCTCCACGACCGTAAAGGACCTGGTGATCGGATCCGGAATCGAGTTTGAAGACCGGGGGCCCCACGAGCTCAAAGGCGTCCCCGGCGAATGGCGGATATACGCCGTTGCCTGACACCTCCATGGGCCGACGTGGTTCGCCTGTTGCCTTCGTTCTCGGGGGCGGGGGCCACAACGGCGCCTATGAAGTGGGGATGCTCCAAGCCCTGCTGGAGCACGGCGTACGCCCGGACCTGGTGGTGGGCACCTCCGTGGGAGCCCTGAACGGAGCCGCGGTAGCGTCGGACCCCAGCCTGGAGATGGTCCAGCGCTTGCGCGATGCGTGGGTCAGCGTGGCCCAGCAGGGAGTCTTCGGGGGCTCAATCTTCTCGGGTGCGGCGCACTTCGTACGCAACCGAACGCACCTGCACCCGAACACGTCGCTGCGGGCTCTGATCGAGACCCTGCTGCCCGCCAGGACGTTCGAGGAGCTTCAGGTCCCTTTCCAGTGCGTGGCGGCGTCCATCGAGCGTGGGGGAGAGCACTGGTTCCACTCCGGCGCGCTCCCCGACGCGATCCTCGCGTCCTGCGCGATTCCCGGCGTCCTGCCCCCGGTCCTGATCGACGGGGAGCACTTCATCGACGGCGGAGTCGTCAACAGCATTCCCATCTCCAGGGCCGTCGAGCTGGGGGCCAAGGAGATCTGGGTCCTGCACGTCGGCCGCATCGACACCCCCCTCACCGTCCCGCGGACACCTGTCCAGGTGGCGCTGGTGACGTTCGAGATCGCCCGCAGGCACCGCTTCGCGCGGGACCTCGCGGCGCTGCCGGATGGCGTGGTCGCACACGTCCTGCCCACCGGGGAGCCGAAAAAGCCGAGTCTGAAGCAGCTGAACTACCGGG
>DATLNZ010000181.1 GCA_035536535.1 Actinomycetota bacterium
TGGTAGAGGTGCTCGGGGCGGGCCAGGTCGCGCAGGCGGTGGGAGCCCAGGTCACGCAGGACGACGCCTTCGGGCAGGCGGTCAAGCACCAGGTCGTGGGTGGGCTGCGACACGACTATCTGGCCCCCGTGGGCGGTGTCACGAAGCCGGGCGCAGCGGTTGACCTCGGTCCCTGCGTAGTTTCCACCCGCTCGCTGCTCGACTTCGCCGGTGTGGATGCCCAGGCGCAGGTTGATGGGGCTTTGCTCTGAGGCCAGGGTGAGGCTTATCTCAAGGGCGCAAGCCACGGCCTGGGTGGCCCTGGGAAACGCGGCCAGAAAGCTGTCGCCTTCGCCCTGCTCCACAGGACGCACCCCTCCGTGGGTTCCCACCGCTTCGTCCACGACGGCGTTGAAGCGGGCCATGGCCGGGCGCATTTCGTCCGGACGCGACTCCCACAGGCGAGACGAGCCTTCGATGTCGGCCAGCACGAGGGTGATCGTGCCCACCGGCAGGACAAACCCGGCATCCGTGGTCGCGCTCACGTGGTCCCCCCACTGCACCGGTGCGACCGGGGGCCGCACCTCGTGTCCCAACTGTCTCATCTGAGTCATGCCCGAAGCATGGGGTGCGGGAGCCGGCACTACATCAGACAGATGTACGAGGTGGGTGCCGGGGGCCGGGTGAACCGCTTAAGCGCTGGTCACGCCAAGCAGGGCGCGAGAGGCCACGTCCAAGGCCGGGCCCACGGCAGCCGCCGGGCGCCAGAGGTGCCGCTCGGGCCAGGCCGCGGCAGCCGCTCTGGTGTGTGGTGGCCTTTAGGTCCGCGCCGAGTGCGACCCCGATCGCGAGCTCCGCAGCCAGCGGCGCGAAGCGGCGCGCCAGCGAGGACTGCAGAGCAGGCGGGGTCGCACAGGCGCGACACAAATAGAAACTGCCGAACGCAACAGACGACTAAACGGAAACCGCCTCCGCCCCCAGCAGATAACGCAACCGATCCACGCACCCACCGTCCAAGTCGACCCGAAACTCGGCCCCCAGCCTGAAGGTCTTGGTCCCCGACTCGGACTTCAGCTGCAGCAGGACAGGGATCTTGCCCGGGTAGTCCAGCAGAACCGACTTCAGCTCCTGGACGAACCCGGCATCGCACTTGGAAGCCTCGACCGTCACGCGCAGGGGGTTGTCGAAGATGGTGAGGTCCGGCTCGCAGACCTCCAGGGCGACGAGCTTCGGGACGTTCTCCTTGCGGTCCACGCGCGCCTTGACGCACAGGACCTTGTCCACCTGGATGAGGCCGTTGGACTTCTCGGCGATGGCCGGGAACACGATCACCTCGCAGTTGGCCTCGAGGTCCTCGAAGTCCAGCAGGTACATCAGGTCGCCCTTGCGGGTGAACTTCTTGCCGACCTTGTTCACGATTCCGCCGAACGTGCGGATCGCCCCGTCCGACGCCTCCGCGAGGTGGGCGATCGAGGCGTCGGTCTGACAGGCCATGACCTGCTCCAGGCCCAGCAGGGGGTGGTCGGTGACGTACTGGCCGAGCATCTCCTTTTCGAAGGCCATCTGAAGCTGCTTGGTCATCGGCGAGTGCGGGATCTGCAGAGACGAGCCGACCAGCGTCCGGTCGCCGTTTGTCTGCGCCGGGTCGTCGAAAAGCGACACGTAACCGTCGCGCTCTTTGCGGCGGGCGGAGCAGATCTGATCCACGACGTCCTCGAAGACCTCCAGCAGCCCTCCGCGTGAATGGACGGGAGGGTCGCCGCCCATATCGAAGGCGCCCGCCTTGATCAGCGACTCGATCGTGCGCTTGTTGAGCACATGGACGTCCACTCGCCAGCAGAAGTCCAGGAAGTCCTTGAACGGACCCCCTTCGCGGCGGGCCTGCAGGATCTGCTCCACCACGCCCTCGCCGACGTTGCGGATGCCGGCGAGCCCGAACCGCACGGCGCCGGCACGCGATGGGTCCGGAGAGAACTCCGACTGGGACAGGTTTACGTCCGGGGGCAGGACGACCACGCCCATCTTGCGGGCGACCGCGAGGTACTTGGTCTTTTCGTCTTTTGAGTCCTGGCAGGACGTGAGCAGCGCCGACAGGTACTCGACCGGGTAGTGGGCCTTCAGGTAGGCCGTCTGGTAGGCGACGATGCCGTAGCAGGCCGCGTGGGCACGGTTGAACGAGTAGCCGGCGAACGGCTGGATCAGGTGCCACAGGTGCTTGGCCTGATCGGTGGTCAGCCCCTGCTCCGCCGCGCCGGCGAGGAACTTCGGCTCCTCGGCCCTCAGGAGAGCGTCCACCTTCTTGCCGATCGCCTTGCGGACGATGTCGGCTTCTCCGGGGCTGTAGCCGGCGATCAGCTGCAGGAGCTTGAGGATCTGCTCCTGGTAGACGATGACACCGTAGGTGCCCTCGAGCAGCTCCTTGAGCGACGGGTGCAGGTACTGCACCCGCTCCGGGTGGTGCTTGCCCTCGATGTACTTGGGGATCTCGTTCATCGGGCCGGGACGGTAAAGCGCGATGAGGGCGACGATGTCCTCGAAGCGGTCCGGGCGAAGCGACTTCAGCAGGCGCCGCATGCCTTCGGACTCCATCTGGAACATCCCGTCGGACTCACCGCGCTGCAGCATCTCGAAGACCTTCGGGTCCTCCAGCGGGACCGCGTCGATGTCGAGGTCGATCCCCTTGGCGCGCAGTCGGTCCAGGGTCAGGTCGATGACCGTGAGGTTGGCGAGGCCGAGGATGTCCATCTTCAGCAGGCCGAGCTTGCCGACGGCGTTCATCTCGTACTGCGTCACTACGTCACCGCTGTCGGTGCGCTGCAGGGCCGTGTGCTCCACGAGCGGCTCCCGGCCGATCACGACCGCGGCCGCGTGGGTGCCCGTCTGCCGGCGCAGGCCCTCGAGCTTGCGGGCTGAGTCCAGGACGCGCTTGGCCTCCGGCTCCTCGGCGTAGGCTTTGCGCAGCTCGCCGGCCTCGGTGAAGGCGTAGGTCCACTTGGAGTCCTTGGACCGCTCAAAGCAGTCCCGCAGCAGCGGGTCCTTGCCGAGCAGAGGACGGGGGAACATCTTGGCCAGGCGGTCACCTGTCCCGTACGCGTAACCCAGGACCCGGGCCGCGTCGCGGATGGCGCTCTTGCCCTTGATCGTGGCGAAGGTGACGATCTGCGCGACCCGGTCCTCCCCGTAGCGGTCGCGCAGGTACCGGA
>DATLNZ010000182.1 GCA_035536535.1 Actinomycetota bacterium
AGCAGGCGATACAGGAGGCCAAAAACCGCCACGAGATGCTGAGCCAGCAGGCCGCGGCGGTCCTGGGCAACCAGCGGGAGCTGGAGCTGAAGCTGGGACGGTCCATTGAGGAAGTCGAGAGACTGCAGGCGTCGGCCCGTCAGGCCCTGGTGCTGTCGGACAAGGCGAAGTCGTCCGGCGACCAGGAGAAGACGAAGTCCTACGACGACGCAGCCAACGCCTTTGCGATGAAGCTGGTGGCGGCAGAGGCGTCGATGGGCGACCTGAAGAAGCTGCACGACCGCGCCCTGGATGCCGCTGAGATGGCCCGTCGCGCTGTGGAGCAGAACGCGTTCGGCCTCCAGAAGCAGCTCGCGGAGCGGTCGAAGCTGCTGTCCCAGATCGAGCAGACGAAGATGCAGGAGCGTATGAACGACGCCCTGCGCTCGATGGGCGAGCTGGCCCCCAAGGGGAACACGCCGACGCTCGTGGAGGTGCGCGACAAGATCGAGAGCCGGTACGCCAAGGCACTCGGCCAGGCGGAGATAGCGTCAGGCTCCATCGAGGCCAAGATGCTCGAGGTCGAAAAGGCGTCGATCGACGCCCAGGGAGCCGAGAGGCTGGAGTCCATACGAGCCACGCTGGCGCTGGACAAGGGCTCGGAGTAGGTGCGACTGGAGGGGCTGACCGCACTGGTCACCGGGGGCGCCTCAGGCCTTGGACGGGCGGCCGCCGAGGAGCTGGCGTCGGCGGGGGCCCGGGTGGTCGTCTGCGACCTGCCGTCGTCGGCCGGGGAGGAAGCGGCGGCTGCGATCGGCGGTGTGTTCGCGCCCGCCGACGTGACGTCCGAGGAGCAGGTGTCCGCGGCGGTCGCTACGGCCGTCGACCGTTTCGGAGCCCTGCACATCGCAGTCAACTGCGCCGGCATCGCGATAGCGATGCGAACCGTCGCCCGGCAGGGTCCGCACGACCTGTCCGCGTTCGATTCGGTGATCCGCGTGAACCTGATCGGGACGTTCAACGTCCTTCGGCTCGCGGCCGCGCAGATGTCGTCGCAGGAGCCTGTTGAGGGCGAGCGCGGCGTCATCGTCAACACCGCGAGCATCGCCGCCTTCGACGGGCAGATAGGGCAGATCGCCTACGCCTCGTCCAAGGCCGGTGTGGTGGGGATGACGCTTCCCGCGGCGCGGGACCTCGCGGCGAGGCAGGTGCGGGTCGTCACCATCGCCCCCGGCACATTCGACACGCCGATGCTTTCGGGCCTGCCCGAGGAGTCACGCCGCGCGCTGGCGGAACAGATCCCGCACCCGAGCCGGCTCGGACGGCCTCAGGAGTTCGGTGCGCTGGTCCGTCACGTGGTGGAGAACCCGATGCTCAACGGGGAGACTATCCGTCTGGACGGCGCTCTTCGAATGCCGCCGCGCTAGAAGTCCCAGGACGGCGTTCTGCAGCGAAGCGGAGGCGGACGGGAATCGAACCCGCCCAACGGGGGACACCCGTCGCACTGGTTTTGAAGACCAGGAGGGCCACCAGGCCCCATTCGCCTCCGCAGCCAGCATAGGGGTTGTCCGAACGGGGCTATCGTTGCGCGACCGGACACAGGGAGGCCCAGGGTGGATACAAAGCAGGCGGCAAGGGAGGCGGTTGAGTCGGCTCGAGAGGACCTGGTCGCACTCAGCCACGCGATCCACGCGCGTCCGGAGCTGGCGTTCGAAGAAAAGGAGGCTGCCGCGCGGGTATCGGACGCCCTGTCGCGAGCCGGCTTCGAAGTGCAGGCCGGAATCTGTGACCTGCCGACCGCGTTCACGGCCACGTCCGGCACCGGGCCGCTGCGCGTCGCGATCTGCGCGGAGTACGACGCTCTGCCCGGCATCGGCCACGCCTGCGGGCACAACATCATCGCGGCGTCCGCTGTGGGAGCCGCCATCGGGGCGGCCGCGGTCGCCGACGAGGCCGGGCTGACGGTGACCGTCATCGGCACCCCCGCAGAGGAGGGCGGCGGGGGAAAGATCCTGTTGCTCGAACGCGGAGCCTTCGACGGTTTCCACGTGGCGATGATGGTCCACCCGGCCCCCACGGAGTCGGCGGAGCCTCCCACGCTGGCGGTGGCGCACTTCGACGTCCAGTACCACGGCAAGGACGCGCACGCCTCCGCTTTCCCCGAGCTCGGGATCAACGCGGCGGACGCAATCACCGTGGCCCAGACCGCGATCGGACTTCTGCGCCAGCACATGCGTCCCGACGAGCGCGTCCACGGCATCGTCACCAAGGGCGGCGACGCCCCGAACATCGTCCCCTCGCACACGTCGGCCAAGTACTACGTGCGCGCCGCCACCCTCGACGATCTCGACGGCTTCAGGCGCAAGGTCATGAACTGCCTGGAGGCCGGCGCCCTGGCTACGGGGGCCACGCTGGAGGTCGGCGAGAAGCACCCCCCCTACGCCCACGTGGCGCACGACGCGCGGATTGCCGCCCTGTACCGGCGCAACGCCGAGAAGCTGGGCCGCGAGTTCCCCGACCCCGGCCCCCTCGCGCGCAGGGCCGCGGGATCCACGGACATGGGAAACGTGTCCCTCGTCGTGCCGTCGATCCACCCGATGATCGGCATCGGCTCGCTGCCGGCCGTGAACCACCAACCGGAGTTCACCGCCCACTGCGTAACCGCGACAGCGGACAAAGCGATGGGCGACGGTGCCGTGGCGATGGCGTTGACTGCGGTGGACCTGGCAACCGATCCCGGCTTGTCGCGGGAGCTGACTGCTCGGGACTGACTCCGGCTACGGGATGCCCGCCAGCCGGCGCCGGCGCGAGGGGCGGGCGAAGGTCCACGCCAGGACCGCCCCCGCCGCGGCCGCGGCTCCCACGGCGCCGTACGCGGCGGGGGACCTGGGCGCCGCCTTTGTCAGCCTCGTGCGCAGCGTGACCGGCCTGCGGAACTCCAGCACCGGCCACCCGCAGGCGGCGGCTACGCGGCGCAGGTCCCGGTCCGGGTTGACCGCGTGGGGGTGTCCTACCGTCCACAGCATCCAGGAGTCCGTCACCGAGTCGGAGTAGGCGTAGGACTCCTCCAGGCTCAGTCCCCGGCGCCCGGCCTCCTCGCGGATGGCGTCGGCTTTGGCGGGTCCGTAGCAGTAAAAGCCCAGGCGTCCGGTGTACAGCCCGTCTGCGTCGATCTCGGCCTCCGTGGCAATGACCCCGTCGACCCCCAGAGCCGACCCGAGCGGAAAGACCACCTCCTCGGGAGACGAGGAGACGATGTAGACGCGTCTGCCCTGTGCCTGGTGCATACGGATGAGATCGATGGCCTCCGCGTACGCATGCGGCGTAAGGACCTCGTCCATCACCTCGCGAACGATGTCGAGGATCTTGGCTCGGTCCCAGCCCCGCGTCAGCTCAAGGGCGCTCTCGCGCATCTTGTCCATCTGCGCCTCGTCGGCGCCCTTCGCCAGAAAGACCATCTGGGCGGCAAAGCCCCGGGCGAGCATCGCCCGCGAGATGAACCCCTCCTTGTAGAGCGTCCGGGACAGGGCCAGCGTGGACGAGCGCGACAGGACCGTCTTGTCGAGGTCGAAGAACGCTGCTGAGCGGCTGGTCAGGAGGCACCTCGTCGGGGGGAGCGACAGTTCAATGCTAGGGCACCGGCGCGGCTCTGCCGTCCATCCGGGAACGATCCACCGACCGCTGGTACCGTCTGCGCGATGCGCGATCTCGTCGTCCGGCATGGTCCGGTGCCGCTTGCCGTCCGCGACCACGGAGGCAGCGGGCAGCCGCTGGTCCTTGTCCACGGTATGGGGTCGAACCTGCTCGCGTGGGAGCTGCTGGCGCCCCTTTTGACCCCGCACTTCCGCGTGGTCGCCTACGACCAGCGGGGGCATGGGGAGTCGGGGGACGCCCAGGGCGACTACAGCCCGCGCGTGCTGGTCGACGACCTCGAGGCGGTGATGCGCGAACTGGGCCTCGAACGTCCCGTCGTCGTGGGTCACTCATGGGGGGCGGCGGTAGCCCTCGGATACGCCGCTCGCCATGCGGTGTGCCGCGCGGCGATAGGGGTGGACGGCGGGGTCATCGACCTGCAGGACCTCGGCCTCAGCTGGGAGCTCACAGAGCAGGTCCTGAATGTTCCGAAGCTGGAGGGGCCCACGGACGAGCTGATGGACCGGATCCGCGGTGAGCAGTCGCACCTGGACTGGCTGGCTCTGGGGCCCGTAATGCGCAGGTCGTTCGTGGAGGGCCCCGACGGCGTGTCCCGCCGGCGCACCTCCGAGGACGACCACATGGCCGTAATCCGCACGATGTGGGAGCAGCGTGTCCTGGAGGCGTACGCCGACATCAGTTGCCCGGTGCTGCTCGTGCTGGCGGAAGGGATGGTGCGCGACGAGCGGGCGGCGGCCTTTGTCGCGGCCAAGCAGGAGGGGGCCAGGAGGCTGACTGAGCGCTACCCGGAAGTCCGCGTGCGGTGGCTGGAGTCGGCGCACGACATCCAGCTGCTCCACCCGCGCGAGCTCGCCGGCATGATCATCGAGTTCCTGGCATCCCTTGAGTCTCCAGCGTGAGCTGTGCCACCTTGCGGGCGGACCGGACGGCGTAGTCGCGGTAGCAGTTGTTCATCATCAGGTGGACCTCCTGCGCCTGCTCGCGCAGCTGACTGACCCCCGGCCCCCATTCGGACAGCTCCTGCTCGCTGTAATCCCACCGGAACCGCTCGGACGGCAGGATCCCCTTGCGGTCCCAGGTGTCGGACTTACGTCCGTGAAACCGGACCATGGCCAGCGGAGCCGTTGCGGCGACTGCCGGAGGGACCGAGCTGCGAAATCCCTGCGGCATGTCCACGCAGACGTAAGGCAGGCGGTGCTGAGTCAAAAAGGCCAGCGTGCGCTCCTGGCTGCGATCATCGCGCATCCATGACTCGTTTCGGAACTCCACGGCGCACGGGATGCCGGGCAGGAGGCGGTCCAGCTTCTCCGCGCAGTCCAGGATGTGGTCACGGCTGGCTCTGCCCGGTGGAAACCACTCGGGGAACTGGAAAAGGATGCACCCGAGCTTTCCCGCGTTGCCCAGGGGGCGCAGCGCCAGACAGAACCTGTCCCACACTTCGTCGACCATGTCCGGCGGGAGCCTGTCGGGGTACACGTTCTTCTTCCCGGCTTCTTCAGGCGGCAGCGCCTCCCGCAGCTGCGGCGGCAGCGCCGCCACCTTGGTCGGGTGGCCGGTCAGCATCGAAAAGGCCTTGACGTTGAACGTGAAGTCGCCGGGAGTGCGCTCCACCCATGCCCGGGCATTCGCCTCCGACGGAAGCGCGTAGTAGGTGGCGTCCACCTCCACGATCGGGAAGTCCTGAGCGTAAAAGCGGAGGCGATCCTCCGGCGTCCTGGCCTCCTTCGGGTAGTAGACGCCGGCGGCCGTCATGGTGCGGTCGGTCCATGAGCACGTGCCCGTCTTGACGCGGCCCGCGAGCGCGAGATCCCAGGCCGGCGAGGCGCCGCGACCGGGATCCGCGGCCGTCATGGGCCGCCGAGCCGGGCCAGGACGCGTGCAGCCGCGCGCCGCTTCAGGTAGCCGTTTGCGGCGAACCAGCGGGCCGCGCCGGCGATCGCCGCGTCGACCGACGCCGGCGCATAGCCGAGTTCAACGCAGGCCTTGTCGCTGGACGCGAACAAAAAGAACCGAGACACCCGTGCCGTCGCCCTCGTCATAAGCGGGTCGCCTCCGGTCAATCTCGCCACGAGCTCGGCCCCCGCGGCCGCGACGGCCACGGCCGGGTGTGGGACGACGGCCATTGGCCCCGGACACCCCGTAACCGCGGCGAACCGGTTGAGCATCTGAAGGGTCGTCAGGTTCTCTCCGGCGAGGATGTAGCGCTGTCCCGTTCGGCCCCTGGTCAGCGCGAGGACGTGCCCGGCGGCGACGTCGGCGACGTCCACCAGGTTGATCCCGCCCTCCGGCGCGACACGGCCCAGGCCGTTCAGGCACATGACCAACAGGTTCCCCGTGGGCGTCGGCTTGACGTCGCGCGGGCCGACGGGCCCCGTTGGGTTGACTATGACGACGTCGAGGCTTCCCGCCGCGCACATCTCCAGAACCTCCTCCTCGGACCTGCGCTTGCTCAGGATGTACGGGTCGCCGGTCGCGCCGAGGTTCCAGTCGGTGTCCTCGTCCACGGCGCGGCCCGGGTCGGTGGAGCCGCCGACGGCGACGATGCTGGAGCAGTGGACGGCGCGGGCGCCCGACTCCACGCACGCCCTCATGACGTTGCGGGTCCCCTCGACGTTGGCCCGCTCGTAGGCCGCGGGGCCGGGGCGCATCGAGTACAGCGCGGCCAGGTGAAGGACGGCGTCCACCTGCCGCGCCGCCACCCAGACGGAACGGAAGTCCGTAACGTCGCCCGAGACGACCTCGACCCCCCGGTCGGACAGGTGTCCCGACGGCGTAACCGGGCGGACCAGGGCCCGGACCTCGTACCCCTGGTCCAGGCAGGCATCGACGACATGGCCGCCGATGAACCCGGTGGCTCCCGTCACTAGGACTTTCACGGGCCAAAGCGTAGAAAAAAGGACCGGGGGCCGCTGGCCCCCGGTCCCGATCCGGCAGTGCGCTAGTTCGACTGGTTTTGGCTGGAAGCGCGCGAGCCAACCTCGGCGAACTCGCGGCCCCCCGAGCCCACCTCACCGGAGGTGGCGGACACGGTGCCGACCTCCACCCTGACCTTGCTCGACTGCTTCACAGGCAGCGGGACGACCAGGTGCAGGATCCCCGCGTCGTACGTCGCCTTAACCTGGGAAGGGTCGACTCCCTGTGGAAGTGCGATCGACCGCTGAAAGGTCCCGTGCGAGATCTCGCGGCGCCAGTAGCCCTCTTCCTCGGCCACCTGCTCGTGCCGGCGCTCGCCGGAGACGGTCAGGACGCCGTCGGAAACCTCGATGTCCACGTCGCGATTCGGGTCGATGCCCGGCAGTTCCACGCGGACGTGCACCGCGTTGTCGCGCATGAAGATGTCCAGAGCGGGGGCCCACGTCCGCTCCTGCTGGTTGTTGAGCAGGGCCGTCCCGAAGTCCCCGAAGGTCCGGCGGATCTCCTGGACGTCGCGCTCGAACGCATCAAACGGCTGCCACTTCCGAAGCATAACTCTCACCTCCACCTCCTAGCCGATACCGTGCTTGACCTCGTCATCATTAGACCAGGCCGCGATTCGACTGTCAACAAGCCTGATGGCCTAGGACTCACTGTTTGTGGCATGCCACTCGACCATCTCTGGGCTTGAGCAGCGTTTCCCTGGGCCCTGGGGCGTCCCCCATGGGTCCCTCACGCGCCTGAGGGCATCCCCCGAATGGGGGATATTCGAGAACCGTAGGGGCTAGACGGGTGGAGCCCCCAGAGGGCGATCTAACTACTAGACGTCTTCTTTCCCACGGCCAAGGACGCCATCCGATGAAATCACTGAGTCGCGCACGCGGAGCCCCCTCCAGGGTGATCCCCCGCGTCCGCGTGCCTTTGCGCCGGGTGCAGGGCGAAGCGGGGTTCCAGGTGCTCGAGCTCAGCATCGCGGCGGGGATCCTCGCAGTTGTGATCGCGGGGCTTTCGGGTGCCATGCTTTCGGGGATGAATGTCGTGGGGATGTCCCGTCAGCGGACCGCCGCCGCGTCGCTGGCGACGGAGCGGGTCGAGCGGATCCGCAACCTCGGGTTCGACCAGGTGGCCCTGACCGAGCAGCCTGTCCACAACCCCGACCCCCAGAACCCCGACAACGCGGTGACGACCGACAACACGTCCTACCGAGTCGGCGCGGCCACCGAGCCTCTGATCGTCAGTTCGACCGGTGGCGCGGTGCGCCACATCGAGGACCCCGTCCTCAGCGGGCCGACCGAGCTGTACATCTACCAGTACGTCACCTGGGTCGACGACCCCGCGATCGCCGGGACGCAGAACTACAAACGAGCAACCGTGATCGTCACTTGGCGGCGCCCGCTCAAGGGGGCCGTCTCCTCCCGCATCGGGATGTCGACCTTCGTCGGCAAGGGAACGGTCAGCGTTCCGGCAGCCACTCCGACATTCGCTTCGCCGTCGCCTTCCCCGTCGTCCACGCCGACTCCGGTGCCCACCATCGTCCCGGGGATCTGCGTGGGTGACACGACGGCTCCCACCGATCCCACGCTGAGGATCCTTTCCGGGGCCGGTGCCGACAACGGCTTCACGAACTCCACGGGGGTGCAGACGAGGCTGCAAGCCCAGGATGCGTGCTCGGTGGTGACGGCCCAGCTGTCCAACAACGGCTCGAGCTTCACGGACGTGGCTACCCTGCCTTCCGCCAAGGCAACCACCGTCTCTTGGACGGTGCCGGGCGGTGACGGGACGAAGACGGTCTGGGCGCGGTTCGTGGATGGGGCCGGAAACCGGTCGTCGGTGGTGCAGGGATCGATCGTGCTGGATCAGACGAAGCCGACAGCGCCGGGCTCCCTGCGGACGGCATCCTGCTCGATATCCTCCGACACCAGGAGCGTCTCGCTGACGTGGAACGCGTCCACGGACGCGAACCTCTCCGGCTACAGGCTGTACGTGAGCGTGAACTCAGACCCGTTCCAGTTCGTCGCACCCACGTCGTCCACATCGATCACCAGTACGAGCAGCAAGAGCATGCAGTCGGTCCGGTACATGGTCCGCGCCTACGACAAGGCAGGAAACGAGTCGCCGGACTCGTCGATTCTCACCTTCACCAAGAACTCATGCTGACGACACTCCGGGACAGGCTGCGGGTGGGTGGTGACGACGGGGTCGCGCTGATCGCCGTGGTGATGGTGTCGATGGTCGCCCTGGCTCTCGTGGCCGTGGTGCTCGGTACGGGCGAGCACGCCGACCACGCGTCCACGAGGGACCGCAACTCCGAGCTGGCGCTGGGCGTGGCGGAGGCCGGGGTCCAGGAGGCGATCGCCAAGATAGAGGCGTACGGGGGGACCAGTGCCGGGTTCAATTTCTCGGGCCAGACCCCTGAGGGGACCTACCAGGTGACCGTCAGCCGGACCCTCTCTCGGTACACCGTCGTCTCCGGCGCCGAGGTGGGTGGCGAGTCGGCCCGCGCGCGGAAGCGCAAGGTGAAGGTGACGCTGGCGCCCCCGCGTGTATTCCACGACACGCTGTTCTCCAACACGTCCATCCAGTTGAAGAACAACGACACGATCACCGGCGACGTCTGGGCCAACGACAGCGTCCTGCTGGAGGGCGGGGGACTGCTGAAAGGCTCACTCACGGCCGCTCGCAGCTGGATTCACATCCAGTCCAACAGCGAGGTGACCGGGGAGATTTGGTCCGGGGGGTATACCCCTTCGACTGTCTGGGCGATCAAGCTCGAGTCCGGCGTCAAGGTCGGTGGCTCCGTCAAGGCGTCAGTGTCGGCCCCCACCGACCCCGTCACCTGCGGAAACGAGCAGGGCTCGAACTACCACGTTCCTACGGACAACGGCGTCGCGATAGCGGGCGACCTTCGCACCTGGGGGGCCAAGACGGGCCCCGGGGTAGTGAGTGGGACCTACACCTCGGGGATCTGCACGGCCGCCGCCATCCCGCGTCCCCTCCCGGTCTTCACGTTCAACCAGAACAACTACGACCCGGCCACGTTTCACGCGTTCGGATCGGTGGCCGAGTTCCAGACGTGGCTATCGGGAAACCTGGCGGACCTCAGGGGGACCTTCTACATCGCCGAGTCGTCACCTTCGCAGGTGAACCGCATCGACCTCACGGGAGCCAAGGTGACCGGTGACGTGACGATCGTCACCGGGGCTCCGGTTTTCACCAACGGCGTGGAGGAGGTCGGGACGACGCCGCGGCTGTTCGTGGTGGCCTCGTCCTACCAACCGCCGGTCGGGTCGGCATGCGACGTCGACCAGGACGCAAGCGAATGCGCGGTCCACCTCAAGAACAACTTCAAGCTGATCAACGACAACTGCATCACGGCGACGCTCATCTATGCCAACCGGGGTCCCGTCGCGGTTAAAAACGGCGCGGAGCAGTGCGGGTCCATCTACGCGGACTCGATCCTCGTCAAGAACAACCAGATCCTGCGATACGACCCACGAGTTGCGCAGGTCGTCGGGTTCGGCCCCGTAACCTACGACGTCGAGCGCTGGGAGGAGCTTCCGCCGTCATGAGGTCTCCGGTGAAGCCGCGGGGAGCGGCGTTGCCCGGGGCAGGCGGCGAGCAGGGCGTAACTGTCATCGAGCTCGCGATCGCCGTCGCGATTCTGTCGGTCCTCATCGCGGGCGTCTTCGGCTTCCTGACCAACACCCTGGGCGACCAGGCGGCGCAGCAGTCCAGGGCGGAGGCCCAGGACGACCTGAGGTCGACGATGGCGCGCCTGTCCAAGGCGGTCCGGCAGGCGACCAGCGTCGATCCGTCCTCCACAACCTCGCGGCTGCAGATGAAGACCATCATCGCGGGTGTCGAGCAACAGGTCACGTATACGGCCGCGGGTACGGAGCTCAAGCGCCGGATCGGCTCCGGAAGCGACTCCACGGTTGCAAAGGGCCTGCTGAGCCCGGGTGTCTTCTGCTACGACCCCCCCGCGTGTATCGCCACCGGGCCGGGCACTCTGCACCTGACGATCCTGCGCCTGACCCTCATAGTCCAGCCCTCGGACGACGAGGCCAGACCGCTCAGGCTGGCGACGGACATACAGTTCCGCAACGTCCGCCCCGCCTGAGGTACCGGTCCCGCCCGAGGCGCCCGGCCTCGCCGCTTCTGTCACAGCGCGCTGCTAGCTTCTGATCCTTCCCACGGATCTTGTCCCTGCCTTCCCCCCGGCAAGGAGACAACCGTGCGATACCTCAGAGCCATCCTTCGGCATCTGCTCGCCCGTCCGGCTCCCCGTCCGGCGTGGGCCCGGATCCTGCGCTCGAAGGCGGGGCTGTAACAGATGTCCCGTCGTGAGGACCCGAGCGGACCGCTGCACGAGCACGCCGAGTTGGTCCGCGAGGTCCGGGCGAGGCTCGCCGCCGGAGGCTCGGGAGTCAGCCAGGGCAGCGTGGAAAAGGCCCTGCGGGAGGTGCTGTCCGCCAGGGGGGCCGCCTGGGAGCAACCGGTTCTTACGGCACAGGCCGTCGCCATCTGCGACGAGCTGTCCGGGTTCGGCCCCCTTGGTCCGCTCATGCGCGACCCGGAGGTGACCGAGGTGATGATCAACCCCGGACGCGACGTGTACGTCGAGCGGGAAGGCCAGCTCAGGCCGGCCGGGGTGTCTCTTCGCTCCGAACAGGACGTCCACCACCTCATCGAGCGCGTCGTCTCGCCCCTCGGCCTGCGGATCGACGCCTCGTCGCCGTGGGTCGACGCCCGGCTGGAGGACGGGTCCAGGTTCCACGCCGTCGTGCCGCCCGTGGCCATCGGGGGCCCGGTGGTCACGATCAGGAAGTTCTCAAAGACGTTGTGGAAGCTCCGAGACCTCGTCCGAATGGGGTGCGTGGACGATGCCCAGGCGCGGCTTCTCGCCGCCGCCGTCCGGGAACGGCGGAACATCCTCGTCTGCGGCGGCGGCGGGACCGGCAAGACGACGCTTCTGGGGGTGCTGGCGCGGCTGGTCCCGCGGCCGGAGCGGATAGTCACCATTGAGGACGCCGCGGAGCTGCAGCTCGGCCCCCGTCACGCGGTCGCCCTCCAGACCAAGCCGGCAAACATCGAGGGCCGGGGAGAGATCACATTGCGCGACCTGGTCCGCTGTGCGATGAGGATGCGCGCCGACCGCATCGTGGTGGGGGAGGTCCGGGGTCCCGAGGCCCTGGACATGCTCCAGGCGCTGAACTCGGGCCACGCGGGCTCGATGGCCACGGTCCATGCCAATGCGCCCGCGGAGGCGCTGACGCGGCTGGAGACCATGGCGTTGATGGCCGCGCCTGGCTTGTCGGTGGCGGCTGCGCGGCGGCAGGTCGGGTCGGCCGTTCACGTGATCGTCCATCTGGTCAGGGAGCCGTCCGGACGCAGGCGCGTCGCGGACATGGCGGAGGTGAGGGCGGGGGCTCAGGGGCCGGTGCTCCGGCGCCGGCGCGTGAGTGCGGCGACCCCGTCGTTTGCGAGGGTGGCGGCGTCGGCCGCAGCGTCTCCGGCACCGGCTGCTTTGGCGGCGCGAGCCTCCGCGGCTCCCCCGAACGGCTCGTGCGCATGATCCGCAGGCTCTTCGCGCTCACCCGCCGCCGGTCCGCCCAGCCCGACCCGTCGCGCCTGCCCGACGCGATCAGGCGGGTTAGGGACGGGGTCAGAGGCGGCCTTTCCCTGAACCAGGCCGTCCGTCGCGGCGCGGACGGCGACGGCTCACCGCTGCAGCCCGTGGTCGTCCGGCTCGACTCCGGACAGCCGCTGGCGGATGCGCTCGAGGAGACGGCAGCGTGCACTGCATCCACGGAGGTGGCCTGCTGCTGCCTGGTCCTCGCGGTGCAGTCGCGTACCGGCGGAGACCCCATTCCTGCCCTCGCCTCTCTGGAGGAACGAATCAGGAACCGGGTGTCGGCGGCTCGCGAGGCTTCCGCGCTTTCGGCTCAGGCGCGCATGTCGTCGCGCGCCCTGCTCATGCTCACGCCCGGCTTTCTTCTCGTGCTGGCGCTGGTCGACCCGGTGGGGATGCGTCGCGCCCTGGCGGGTCCCGGCAAGCTGGCCATGGGGGCCGGCTTGGTCCTTCAGATGCTGGGGGGATTGTGGATCCGGCGGATCGTCCGCCCTCCCTCCGAGTGTCCCCGTTCACGGCTTTCGGGGGTTCCGGTTCTCCGGGCGCTTCCCGCGCTGGTTTCCTTCGGCCGTCGTGGGATCTCTCCGGTCGCAGCCGAGGTCGCCCAGACGGCCGAGGTGCTGAGCCTCGTGCTGGGGGCGGGACTGTCTCCGTCGCGGGGCCTGGAGGTGGTGGCCTCATCGGCGCAGGGCTCCTTCGGAGCGGCTCTCAGGGGTGCCGTCCTGGGCATCCGCGCCGGGACGGCGCGATCCACCGCCCTGGCCGACTCGATGTCTTCCCTGCAAGACCCCGACGCCACGCGGTTCGCGGACGTCTTCACGTCGTCGGACAAGCTCGGAGTCCCCCTGGCCTCAAGTCTCAGGGCGATGTCGGACGACATCGTGGAGTCCCTGCAGGCGACGGCTTCCGAAGAAGTCCGCAAGTCATCCGTGCGCGTGCTGGTTCCGTTGGGCCTTCTCATCCTTCCCTCGTTCGTCCTGTCCTGCCTCGTCCCCCTGTTGCTGGGCGGGCTGGAGGGGATCTCACTGTGATCACCGAGAGGAGAAGACATGTCGGCAATTCACCGTTTCATCACGGCGATGTACATCAAGGCCCTCCTGCTGCCGGAAAGGCTGCGGGAGGACAAGGGCCAGACGGTGGCGGAGTACGCGCTTGTCCTTCTGGTCGCCGCGGCAGTGGCGACGGCGTTCCTGATCTGGGCCAAGCAGTCCGGCAAGCTGGACCAGTTCTTCGACGCGATCTTCCAGAAGCTGCTCGGGTCGGTCGACCCATCGCCCACGCCGGCTCCCTGAGGTTCGGAGCCATTGCGCCGGTCCCGCCGCGAGCGGAGCGAGCACTAGGAAGCACGGGTGCGTCGGCCGGCGCCGACGGCCGGGACGGGCAAGCGACCGTGGAAGCGGCGCTTGCCCTACCGGTCGTGCTCATCTCGCTGTTGTTGATCGTCCAGGTGGGCATCGTGGTCAGGGACGCGCTTGCGCTCGGACTTGCTGCCCGCGAGGGGGCCCGTGAGGCTGCCGTGACCGCCCTGGACGAGAGGGTGCGTGCGGCGGTGAGACGCTCGGCCGGCCCACTCGATGCCTCTGGGATCGCAGTTGAGGTGACGCCGCCGCAGGGGGAGAGGCACCGCGCGGGACCGGTGACAGTCAGGCTCAGCTACGTCGAGCGCATGAGAATCCCGATCGTGAGCAGGATGCTCACCACCACCCTCACGCTCAGGGCGCAGGCGGTCATGCGCCTGGAAAGGGACGGACCCACTCCAGCCCCAACGCCTCAGCCCACACCGGCTCCGACTACGAGTCCGGCTCCGTCCCAGACACCCGAGCCGACGCCGTCCATGCAGCCGGACCCGACGCCCAACCGCCTGCCCATCACATGAAGGTGCAGCAGGCCGGAGCGGGAGCAAGTCCGGCTTTCCGCGCGCTGCGCACGGACTGCGGGTTTGGCAGCCCGATCATGCTGGCGCTGCTGGCGCTGACGGTGCTGTTCTCGCTGGCGCTGGCAGATGCGGCCAACGTCCTGGTCTCGGCCTCCCGGGCCCGAGCGGCCGCCGACGCTGCGGCCCTGGCTGCGGCGGTCGAGCAGTGGCCGTTTCTCGGTGCGGGCCGGGATCCCGCAGGGGCCGCCGAACGAACGGCGTCGGCAAACGGGGCACGGATCGAGTCGTGCGACTGCCCACCGGGAGGCGCGAGGGCGGTCGTGACGGTGACTGTGCAGACCCGGATCAGAATGTTGAGAATCGCCCCTCCGTCCATACGCGCCAGGGCTGACGCGGCCGTGGACCCGGCAAAACTGTTCCGGCACGGCCCATAGCGCGCCCCCGGGCTCACCGGACGCCGCGGATTCCGGCTGACCCCGATGGTGCGCCCACGGCGCGAGCGCGCCATCATGGGTGGGTGACACACGTGTTGGAGGCCCCCTCGCCCGTCATACCCCCTGACGTCGCCGACGCGGATGTGCAGGAGGCGCCGGTGGGGGCCGCGCACGACGGCGGCCCGACCTTCCGGTTCGACGACGGCTACTGGGAGGACGCCTTCTCAACCCTGTACGACCCCTGCATGCGGGTCTGCAGCGGGTTCGGCTGCTGACGCTGGGCGGCCGCACCCGCATCACGGGAGGAACGGATGACTGAGGTAGGCATCTTCGGAATCGGCGCCTACGTCCCCTACTGGCGCCTCGACAGGTCCATCATCGGACGCGCCTGGGGCATCCCGGCCATGCGAGGCGAGCGTGCCGTCGCCTCTGCCGACGAGGACGCTTTGACGATGGCGGTGGAAGCCGCACTGGAGGCAACGGCCGGGGTCTCGCCGGCGGACATCGACGGCGTCATCTTCGCCTCGACCACGGCCCCCTACAGGGAGAAGCAGTCGGCGGCGACCATCGCAACGGTGCTGGACTGCCGCAAGGACATCCTCACCATCGACCTCGGTGACTCCCTGCGCGGAGCGACCACGGCCATTCGGATCGCCTGCGACACCATCAGAGCCGGGTCCGCGTCGGTGGTCGTGGTCTGCGCGGCGGACATGCGGCAGGGCGAGCCGGAGTCGGCCTACGAGCAGATGTTCGGGGACGCCGGAGGTGCGGTCGTCCTGGCCTCGGCTGAGTGGGCCACGGGCCACGGATTCGCGTCGCTTCCGGTCCGCGTCCTGACGGCGGCCGGCGTCGCCGACGAGATCATCGGTCCCTGGCGAGACGAGTCGCAGCGGTACGTGAGGTCTTTCGAGGCCAAGGTGGACACCCAGTTCGGCTACGCCAAGCAGGCCGTGGCGGCTGCCTCCCGCGTCCTGGACCATGGACGCAAGCCGAGCAAGGCGGTCATACCGGCTCCCGACCCGCGCGCGCAGGCTGCGGTGGCTTCGAAGCTGGACATCCCCCGCGAGACGCTGCAGGACCTGTACTTCGACACCATCGGGAACACGGGGACCGCGGCGCCGCTGGTCATGCTGGCCGGTGCGTTGGAGACGGCCGCCGCCGGAGACACGGTCCTCGTGGTCGGAGCTGGTGACGGGGCGGACGCGATCCTCATGGAGGTCTCCCCGGCGCTGGAGAAGGCCCGAGGCTCCGGGACCATCGGGACCCTGACGCCGAAGATCCAGGCCCGCGGACAGCTCGCCAGCTACGAGTCCTACGCCCGCAGCCGTCGGCTCGTGGAGCGGGAGAGGGCCCCGATGTGGTCGTCCGCCGTCACCTACTGGCGGGACATACCGATGGAGCTCCCGTTGTACGGCATGACCTGCCGCCAGTGCGGGACCGTCCAGTACCCGACAGGCCGCCGGTGCATGGAGTGCTCGGCCCCCGGACCTCACGAGCAGACGAAGCTCGCCCGTCGCGGGCGAGTTTTCACCTTCACGCTGGACCACCTGGTCCTGGGCGAGTACTGGAACGAGCCGAAGCCCCGAGCCGTCGTGGACCTGAAAGGCGGGGGAAGGCTTTTCTGTGAGCTCACGGACTGCGATCCGTCCGAGGTGACGGTCGAGATGCCGGTGGAGCTGACGTTTCGTTGTCTTCACGAGGGGGCCGGGTTTCGCAACTACTACTGGAAGGGCCGCCCCCTGCGGACACCGGGAGCCGGAGGCTCCGAACCGGCCGTTGGCGCCGGGACGAGCGCGAAAGGGAGCTGAGGATGCCGGGGATCAAGGACAGGGTCGCCGTCGCCGGGGTCGGATACACCCGGTACGGCGAGAGGTGGGAGTCCGACGCCGAGGACCTGCTGGTCGAAGCGGTCGACGAGGCCTGCGCGGACGCCGGCATCGAGCAGAGCGACATCGACGCCATCTGGGTCGGCATCTTCTACCCGTTCAGCGGCATGGCCGGGACCGGAGCGGCCGATCCGTTGAAGATCTTCGGCAAGCCGGCCACGCGGGTCGAGAACTACTGCGCCTCCGGCATGGACGCCTTCCGAAACGCCTGCTACGCCGTGGCCTCCGGTGTGGTCGACGTCGCCCTCGCATGCGGAGTGGAGAAGATCACCGACCAGGGCGGAACGGGCCTGCCCGCCATCGGGGGCCGGGGACACCCCGTCATGCCCACCCCGTCGGCCCCCGCGATGTTCGCGCTGGCCGCAACCCGCAGCTTCCATGTCCACGGCTGGACAAAGGAGGACCTGGCGCAGGTTGCCGTCAAAAACCACGCCAACGGGGTCCACCACCCGAAGGCCCACTTCCGGCGGGCGATCACGGTCGAACAGGCCGTCTCCGCGCCGATCGTCGCGTGGCCGCTCGGCCGCTTTGACTGCTGTGCCGTGTCGGACGGAGCAGCCGCCGTGATCATCACGCGGCCGGAGACGGCGAAAAACCTCGCCCACGCCGACGACTTCGTCAGGGTCAAGGCCAACGCCCTGGCCGTGCACACCGCTTGGCCGATGTTCAAAAGTTCAATGGACTATTTGGGGTTCCCGGCCACCCGCGACGCGGCCGCGTTGGCCTACGAGGAGGCCGGCGTGAAGGATCCGGCGCGTGAGATCAGCTTCGCCGAGGTGCACGACTGCTTCACGATCACCGAGATCCTGAACTACCAGGACCTCGGCTTCTGCAAGGAAGGGGAGGGGGTCCACCTGCTCCGCGAGGGCCAGACCAGCCCGGGCGGGTCGATCCCGGTGAATGTGTCCGGTGGCCTGAAGTGCTTCGGACACCCCATCGGGTCCACGGGGTGCCGCATGATCGTCGAGTCGACCAAGCAGCTGCAAGGCAGGGCGGACGGGGTACAGGTCGCCGACGCAACCCTCGGACTCGCCCACAACCTCGGGGGGCCGGGGGCGGTGTGCTCGGTCACGATCCTGGGCCGAAACGACGTATGAACGCCCGGGTGGGGCAGACTCTCCTCCTGGTGGATACCGCTCCTTTGGCTTCGTCCCCCATATGGTTGACTTTCACCTCACCCTGCGGGGGGGCAGACGGGACCACCGACTGGCCGACGTTTACTAGGTGAGGGAACGGTTCATGCCGTTCTGCGGGCGAGGAACTGTGGTCGATGGAAACGAGAACAAGAAGGTCGGTGCGCAACGAGCGCCAGCGCCTCCGGGAGCTGGTTGACTCCGGGCTGCTGACGCAAGCGCAGCTCGATACCGCCCTCCAGGAAAGAGAGCGAACCCGCAGGTCCATCCAGCACGTGCTCGTGGACCTCGGCTTCCTGTCGCAGGACCAGGTCCCGGCCTTCCAGGCACTGTGGATGGGCTTTGAGTACGTAGACCTCAACCAGCGACAGGTGGACCCAGCTGCGGCCGGACTTCTGCCCGAGAACGTCATGCGCCGGTACACGGTCATTCCGCTGGAACTGACCGACGACCATCTCGTGGTCGCTCTGTCCGACCCGACCAACGTCATCGCCATCGACGACATCCGAACCATCACCGGCCGCGACGTCAGGGTCGTGGTCGCGGCCAGATCGGGCATCGAGGAGGCCCTGAACCGCTACCGCGGGCTGGACCGCTCCGCGGAGATGCTCCTGGAGCAGGCCGCTCACCTCGACGAGGAGGCGGACAAGGAACAGGAGCTCGAGGGCGAAGAGGACGCCCCGATCGTCAAGGCGATCAACCACGTGATTGCCCAAGCGGTCCACGCCCGAGCCTCGGACATCCACATCGAGCCGCAGGAGCGCGACGTCCGGATACGGTTCCGGATCGACGGAGTGCTGCATGAGGTGATGAGGACCCAGAAGTCCCTGCAGTCGGGGATGATCTCGCGCCTCAAGATCATGGCGGAGCTCAACATCGCCGAGCGCCGAGTCCCGCAGGACGGACGGCTGTCGCTGGGGGTCGAGGGCAAGAGCATCGACCTCCGGGTGGCGACCATGCCTTCCGTCTGGGGCGAAGAGGTCGTCATGCGGATCCTGGACCGCTCCCAGACGGTCCTTCGGCTCGAGGACCTCGGATTCATGAGCGAGTCGCTGCACAGCTACTCCAAGTCGTTCCGCAAGCCTTACGGCGCCATCTTGGTGACCGGCCCCACCGGGTCCGGCAAGTCGACCACCCTGTACGCCACGCTCAACGTCGTCAACGACCCGTCCAAGAAGATCATCACGGTGGAGGACCCCGTCGAGTACCGGCTCCCCGGCCTCAGCCAGGTCCAGGTCAACCCCAAGGCCGGCCTCACCTTCGCCCGCGCCCTCAGGTCGATCCTGCGGTCGGACCCCGACATCGTCATGATCGGTGAGATCCGCGACCGGGAGACGGCCAACATCGCAGTCGAGGCGGCTCTCACCGGACATCTGGTGCTTTCGACGCTGCACACCAACGACGCCCCGTCAGCGGTCACCCGGCTGGTCGAGATGGGGGTAGAGCCGTTTTTGGTCGCCTCGGCCCTGGACTGTGTTCTGGCCCAGCGACTCGCCCGCCGCCTGTGCGCCAAGTGCAAGGAGCCCTACACCCCCAGCATCGACGCGCTGCGGGAGAACGGGGTCCCCTTCGACCAGCCCGGCCCCCTGCCCACGCTGCACCGTGCGGCCGGCTGCCAGCACTGCTCCCATACCGGGTACCGCGGGAGAGTGGCGCTGGTCGAGGTCATGAGGATGTCCGAGGAGATCGAGCGGATGGTGGTCGAAAGAAAGTCGGCCGAGGACATCAAGCGCACGGCGATCTCACAGGGGATGACCACGCTCCGGGAGGACGGGATGCGCAAGCTCCTGGCCGGGCTCACCAGCATCGAGGAGGTGCTCCGGGTCGTCGAGGGCAAGACCGGGGATCCGGCCCCCGCGGTGCCGACGAAGGCGTTGGATGCGGTCGTGGCGACCAAGACCCGCCCGAGGCGCAAGTCGGCAGACAAGCTCTCCGAGCCTGCGGCCTGAGCGGAGCACCTGCCCCTGGGTCCGGGACCCGCGGTTCCGGTGTCGGCTAGGAGCGGATGGCGGACGCGGTGCGTGCCGGGTTGCCCGTCTGACGCAGCTGCGCGTCCTCCGCCTCCGGCTCAGTGAGCAGACGCAGGGTGTGGCGCAGCTCTTCAAAGCAGATGTCCTTGGACGTGTAAGCGCTGGCTCCCGCTGCCAATGCCGACTCGAGGTTTGCCTGGTCCGCGTCTTCAGCGATTACGAGCACACGTCCGTCCGGCGGCAGAGCGCGCTTGATCCGCGAAATGAACAGGTGCTGACGGGAACCGGCTACGCCCGTGTCGATCAGGACGATGTCCGGCTGCAGCTCCCGCGACATCCGGACCCCCTCGTCCTCCGTCGCGGCCTCACGGACGTCGAAATCTCGAAGCCCTGTGAGCAGCGAGACGAAGGCCTCGCGCACGAGGCGCTGGTGCTGGACGACGAGGACGCTCCTGCGCCCCTTCTGCTCCCCCACTCTCCCCCCCGGCGGCCTCAAAGGCCGAGAACCTAGTTCGCCTGGCGAACCTGCGGATCGACGTACGGTCGCTGCGTGATCGACGCGAACTGTCCCGGTGCCCCGGGAGCCGCCAGCACGCCCTCCCTCATCGCGACGATGACCGCTTCCGTCCTGCTGCCGACGCCCAGCTTGGCCAGGACCTTCGATATGTGCGTCTTGACCGTTTCCACGCCGATGCCGAGCCTCCGGGCGATCTGCTTGTTGGGCAGCCCCATGGCCAAAAGCCTGATGATTTCCTGCTGTCTGGGCGTCAGGACCGGACCGGCGTGCCGCTCGCCGCGCGCAAAGGCCGACAGACTCTGGACGAGCACCGAAGCAACGGCCGGATGCAGCAGGACCTCGCCCGCCGCGACGCGCCGAATCGAGTCGGCCAGCTCGGCCAGTGAGATTCCCTTCAGGGTGAACCCGTCGGCTCCCGCGGACAGCGCCCGCTCGGCCTGGACCTGCGAAACGCGGTCCGCTACGAGCAGTACGTGTCCGCACCCGCAGTCCCGCTTCAGGTGGCCCAAAAGCTCGGGAGTCTGGTCCTCGAGAAGGTCGGCATCCACGAGGGCTACGTCCGGTCGTGTCCGCTCCGCCTTCGCGCAGGCGTCATCGAGGGAAGCGGTTTGGCCTGCGACCTCGAGGCCGTCCATTCGCTCCAGGGCGTCAACCAGGGCTTCACGCAGAAACGCACCTGGGTGAACAACAAGGATTCGGACCCGCTCACTCATCTCGTCGGTCTCCGTATGGCGTATTTGGCTCATCGGCAGTAGCGGGATCGACCTTTAGTCATTAAGAGCTAGTCGCCTCAAATATCCCTGGATGCGCGGGGCCAGTTGATCGAGCTTCACGCCCCACCCGAAAACCTGCGCCCCGACACCGAGTCTCGCAGCCACGGTTCGCGGCGTAGGCCCAGCTCCCGGCAGCCCGCACCCCCGAGCCACGCCTCCAGGTCGCTGCTCGACCTCCACTCGCTCAGGACCAGGTAGCTGGGCACGTCGTCCATGGCGGCTGAGGCATCGGTCCACAGGCAGCCGGCGGCGGACCTCATCTCCGCCACCATCTCGCCAAGCAGACCCTCGAGTTCCACGACCCGCGCCGGGTGCACGGGCAGGCGCTCGAGCCACAGCGCGGTCGGCACCTACTGGTCCCGGGGCCGGTCGCCGAGAGTCGCCTCAACGGATTGCTTTTTTCCGTCCCGGACGAGCTCGATCGACACCTTGTCCCCGACCCGGCCCTTGTTGATCGCCACACGCAGCGCGTCCATGCTCTTGACGGACTTGCCCTGGAACCGCACCACGATGTCCCCCTGCCGGATCCCCGACTGGGCGGCCGGTCCGCTCTGGACGACCTCTTGGATGACGGCGCCCTCCTCGATGCCGAACTGCTTGGCGACCTCGCGGTCGGCGCTGCTGCCGGAGATGCCGAGCCACGGGTGCGTCGCGCGTCCAGACGTGATGATCTCGTCGGCAACGCGCTTTGCGACGTAGACCGGTATCGCGAACGCGATGCCTTCGGCCCCCACCTGCGGGCTGGCGGCGATCGAGCTGTTGATGCCGATGAGCGCTCCCTGTGAGTTCAACAGCGCCCCGCCGCTGTTGCCTTGGGTGACCGCGGCATCCGTCTGGATCATGTCGACCAGGGGACGGCCGCTCGGACCCTCTGTGGTGCGTCCGAGAGCCGAGATGATCCCGGCCGTCACGGACTGCTCCAGCCCCAGCGGCGACCCGATCGCGACCGCCAGCTCGCCCACCCGAAGCTGCTCGGCGTCGCCGATCGTAATCGCCGGCAGTTCGCGGCCCTCGACCTTTATGACGGCCACGTCGGTGTCCGGATCCACCCCGACGACGCGCGCCTCCAGGCTGCGCCCCGACGCAAGTGTCACCTCGACGCGCTCGGCGCCCTCCACCACGTGAGCGTTGGTGATGATGTGGCCGTCGGTCCTGATGATGACCCCGGAACCCGTCCCCTGCGACTGGCGGGACCCGAACACACCCCGCTGCCGGGCGACGGTGTTGATGTTCACCACCGATGGCCGGGACCCGTCGGCGATCTTGATGATGGACGCCCCCGTGTCATTGCTCGCGGCTATCGAGGGCGCCTGCCGGAACTCGACTCCCGCCGGACCGGGGCGGCCCAGGAACTGCATCAGCCCGAAGACGGCCAGCGCGGCGAGAGTCGCGCCTACGACTCCTCCAATGAGCCCCGAACGAAGTCCTCCGGAGGGGGCCGGGGCGTGGGGCGAGCGCCCCGCGCCGGCCACCGTCAGTTCGGACTCGCGCTGCCATGTGCCCGTGCGGGGGTCCCACACGGTCGACTCACCGGAACTGCCCCAGCTGCCACCGTCGCCGCCGTCCCAGTCGCGGTCGGCATCCCCTGGGGTCTCCCAGCCCCGGTCGGTGTCGACGGACGCAGCCGGAGCCTCAGCTTCGTCTCCCGGCTGATCCAGTGCCTCCTGCTCGTCTGGTTCCGCGGGTTGATCCCGGTCCGGCTCACCGGCGGGGCTGCGATTGCTCTCCACGTCATCGACCTTTCGAAGTGGCATCAGTTCCTCCAAGCTTCGCGCCCGGGTGGTTGCCGTGTCGAGTGACAACGTGTGCTCCCAGCCACCGGTTCCGCCGGTAGGCTACCCGGGGTCAACCCCGAGCCGAAGGCGTGATGAGCAGACGCAAGGGCCCGGAGGAGCGGCCCGCGGTCACGATCCCCTCCCCGGAAGCGGACCAGCTGGTCCAGCAGGCGAAGGCGGGTGACTCGGACGCGTTCGCCGCCCTGTTCCGGGCGACCCTGTCGATCGTGTTCAATTTCCTGTACGGCCGGTCCAAAGACCGCGCTCTCGCCGAGGACCTCGCCTCCGAGACGTTCCTCAAGGCCATGAAGGCGATCGGAGGGTTCGAGGGAACGTCGCGCGACTTTCTCTCATGGGTCCTCCGGATCGGGCGAAACCAGTTCCTGGACCACGTGAAGTCCGGAAGGGTCCGCTGGGAGTCGGTTGTCGAGGAGATGCCGGCTTCGGTCGCGGCGTCAAACCCGGAGCGCGAGGCTCTCGGACGGATCGAGGGCGAGCAGCTGCGGCGGGCGCTCAAGCAGCTGACTCCGGAGCAGCAGGAAGTCCTGTCGCTGCGCTTTCTTCAAGACCTTCCGATCGCCGACGTTGCGGCGATCGTGGGACGAGAGCAGGGAGCTGTGAAAGCGATGCAGTTCAGAGCCCTTCGTTCTCTGGCCAAGGTGCTGGCTGCCGAGGGTGCCGCGGAGGAGTGGGACACGTGACCGGACCCTGCTCCACCGCCCGGTCGTTGTAGATTCGAACACCCCACGAGGAACGCGCATGCCCAAGGACCGGCCGAGAAGCCGCAGAGAAGAGCCAGTCGAAGACGATCGGCACCGGCCAATCTCCGATTTTCGCCGGAGGCTGTACCGACTGCCCGTGCTGGGGGCGCTCGTGTATTTCGTGGCTCCACCGCGCCTCAAGCGCCCTTCGCTGGTGCGCCGGGGTGTGTCCTGGACCTCCGGACTGGCCGCCCTGCTCGGGGTGGGGATGGTGGCCTACCCGGTGGCGGGAACGTCGTATCCGTTTTTCTACCGGGTGCCGGTCGAGAAGGCCATCGAGTGGTCCAACTTCCTCAGCGACTGGCAAGCCAACAAGATCCAGGACCGGCTCGACGGCCGGTTCGCGCAGGCTCAGGCGGCGCGCAAGACACTTTTCGCGGAAGGCGATCCGCTCACGAGGATCAAGATCCCTTCACTGAAGGTCGACACGCTGGTGGTCGAAGGCGTCTCCACCTCGGCCCTCAAGGCGGGCGCCGGCCACTACCCCCAGACGCCACTTCCGGGCAAGGAAGGAAACGTCGCCATCGCGGGTCACCGGACCACGTACGGACGACCCTTCAACGGAGTGGACCGGCTGAAAACGGGGGACGACATCATCCTGGAGACTCCGATCGGCCGCTACACCTACGAGCTGACCAGACCGCCGTGGGTCACTCACCCTGCCGACTTTTCGGTGCTGGACCCGAGTTCGGAGTCGCTGCTCACTCTTACGACGTGCCACCCCAAGGGCAGCGACCGCCAGAGGATGATCGTCCGGGCGAAGCTGGTGAACACCGAGAAGTTCGAGGAGCCCAAGCCACAGGTGATCAGGAAGACGCCCAGCGTTCGCTCCTGAACATCCGGCCTGGGGCATGATTGCTGAGATGAGACGATTCGTCGCGGTACTGGCCGCTTTGAGCTTGGTTCTGGGCGGCGCGTGCGCCCGGCCAAACCGGCGGGAGCCTGCGATCATCATCGGCCGGGTCGTGCCCCCCGCGCCCGAACCAACCCCCGAGGTGGTCGTCGTGTCGGACTCCGCGCCGGCGCCCGCGCGCCCCTCCAGATCCATCCCAAGGGCGCTCAAGCCCAAGCCGATCACGAGGCCCGCGCCGCGCAGGACGGCCCCCCCGGCGCGTCCATTCAACGGCCCCCCGCCGGTGCCGGGCGACCGGCTGTTCTTCCTCGTGATCGGGAGCGATGCCCGCTTCGGGGAAGACATGGCCCATGCGCGCGCCGACTCGATCCACATCGCGGCCGTCGACCCGCTGACCCGCAAAGGGACGGTGCTGGGCATACCCCGCGACGCGTACGTGGACATCCCCGGACACGGAAAGCGCAAGATCAACGCGGCGCTGATTCTGGGTGGCCCATCGCTGCTGGTCACCACCGTGCGTAACGTCACCGGGCTCCCCGTCAGCTACTACGCGCTGACCGGGTTCGAGGGCATGGTAACCATGGTCGACGAGCTTGGTGGCCTGGACGTGGAGGTTCAGGAGCGAATGGACGACTCCGACTCGGGGGCCAAGTTCGAGAAGGGCCGGCACCACATGGACGGCCGTCAGGTCCTGGCCTACACCCGCAACCGCAAGATCGAGGGCGGTGACATGAAGCGGTCAGAAAATCAGGGCCGGGTCGTTCTCCACGCGCTCGAGAAGCTGCGAGCCGAGACGTCCGACACAAACGACCTGCGCAAGTGGCTCGATGTGCTGTACCGGCACTCTCGGCTGGACATGTCGCTGGCCGACGCGGCCGGACTCGCTCCACTGGCCCGCTCGCTCGCGCCCGCTGACCTCGTGAACCTGGTGGCTCCCGGCAACGCCAGGACCATCGACGGGCAGTACGTGGTCGTGTTCGACGAGCGTGCGTACTCGCTGTTCCGCGACGTAGGTGCAGATGCCATCGCAGACGGCAGGACTCAGCGTCAGCCGCCGCCCCCCCCGACACCGGAACCCACGCCAACTCCTTCGCCCACCCCCACCCCGCTCCTGCCCATTTGAGGCGCGGATCGTGGCGAGGATGAGGCGCCGCCCTCCGCTGGTCGCGCTTCTGGTCGTCTTCGCGCTGTCCCTCGCCGGGGCCTCCTGTGGGTCAACCAAGGCCAAAGGGGCTCGAAAGCCTGTGGTTGCGGGCAGGTCCGTAACGCCGTCCCCCGGGCCGGCCCCCGCCGAACTGGGTCCGCCGGAGGTCGACGCTCCCGGCCTTGCGTCCCGCCCTGGGCTCGCCGCGGCGTCGGGGCGCGGTCCGAGGTCAGCGGTGGCGTACCGAGGGGCGGTGAACGTTCCGGACGACCTGTTGTTCTTCCTGGTGATCGGTACGGACGCCAGGCCCGGGCAGAACGTGCTCGCCAGCCGGGCGGACTCCATCCACGTGGTGGTCGTGGACCCAGTGACGCGGCGGGGGACGGTCCTGGGCATCCCCCGGGATGCCTACGTGGACGTCCCGGGCCATGGACGCAGGAAGATCAACAGCGCGATGCCCATCGGGCGGAGCGATCTGATGGTGAAAACGGTCCGCCAGCTGACCGGATTTCCGGTCCAGCACTGGGCAGTGACGGGATTCGACGGAATGATCCGGATGGTGGACGAACTCGGCGGCCTCGAGGTCGAGGTCACCGAGCCCATGTCGGACAAGGACTCGGGAGCCCGGTTTGAGCGTGGATGGCACCACATGGACGGCAGGCAGGTCTTGGCGTTCTCCCGCAACCGCCACCAGCCCGACCACGACTTCCGGCGCTCCGAGAACCAGGGCCGGGTCATCCTGCACGCCCTGGAGAAGCTTCGCGCGGAGACGTCGGACGAACGTGGTCTCCGAGCTTGGCTGGGGGTGCTGTTCAAGCACTCCCACCTGGACATGTCCCTGGAGGACTCCACCAGGTTCGCCGGTCTGGCAAGGGTCCTGGCGCCCGGTGACCTCACCAATGTGGTGGCGCGGGGTACTTCGCGCATGATGGACGGGCAGAGCGTGGTCCTTCTCGACGAACAGGCGTTCGCCCTGTTTCGGGACGTAGGGGGCGACGGGGTGGCCGACGGCGACACGGTACGCCCGACCCCCACTCTCAGCCCGACGGCGACACCCGGGCCAACACCCGCGCCCGCCCCCACTCCAAGCGCTCCGACACCGTCCTCGCCGAGCCCCAGTCCCACATCGACATTCCCCGTTTGATGCAAGCCCCAGCGAAGGAGGAACTAGTC
>DATLNZ010000183.1 GCA_035536535.1 Actinomycetota bacterium
AGCGACCCATAGATCCCGCCCTCCAGGGGCGTGAGGTCAAGGGACAGGTCGAACTTGGCGGTGGTCTCCTGCACCTGCTCGAAGGACACCTCCAGCCCCTCAAGCGACAGGTCGCCGGCGGGCGCGTTCTGCAGCGCGAACGCGACCTGAAACACCGGCGTCGTCGCGATCTCGCGCGGCGGGCGCAGCTCCTCCACCAGCCGCTCGAAGGGAAGGGACTGGTGCGCCAGCGCCTCGAGCACCGAGGTCCGCACGCGGGCGACCAGGTCCGCGAACGAAGGCTCCCCGGACAGGTCCACGCGGACGGGCAGCGTGTTGACGAACAGTCCGACCAATGGCTCAAGCTCCGGACGCTCCCGGCCAGCCACCGGACAGCCGACGACGATGTCCGTCCGTCCGGTGTAGCGGTGAAGAAGCGTCGTCCAGGCGGCGAGCAGCACCATGAAGGCCGTGGCTCCCGACGACCGGGCCAGCTCGTCGAGCCGCCGCGCCAGCGGGGGGTCGATCTCGACGTCCACGGAGGCGCCGGAGGTGCACTGCATCTGCGGGCGGGGACGGTCGGCAGGGAGGTCCAAAACCGGCGGCGTGCCGCGAAGCGTCCGGGTCCAGAACAGGAGCGACTCGTCGAGCGCGACGGACTGCTGCTCGCGCTGCCACCGCGCGTAGTCGGTGTACTGGACCGGCAGCGCCGGCAGGTCCGCCACACGAGACCGGACGGCCGCGCCGTACAGCTCCGAAAGCTCCGACAAAAGAACCCCCACCGACCACCCGTCGCAGACGATGTGGTGAACGGCGAGCAACAGCACGTGCTCCTGCTCGCCGGTGCGAAGAAGGACCGCGCGCAGCAGGGGCCCGGCCCCCAGGTCGAAGGGGGCCGCGGCGATCCGTCCGGCCTCGGCCATCGCCTCGTCCGGCCGGACGTCGACCACCGGCACCTCGACTCCAAGGGGCTCGCCCACCACCTGGACCGGCTCCCCCCCGCGTTCGGCGAAGGTCGTGCGAAGGGCCTCGTGGCGCTGGACGATCCGCGTCAGCGCGGCGCTCAGCGCGCCCACGTCAAGGCGGCCGTTGAGCCGCACCGATGCGGACACGTTGTAGACCGGGCTGCCGGGGTCCATGCGGCTGAGGAACCACATGCGCGCCTGCGCGAACGATGCGGGCGCCTCGCGCGCTCCGGCTGCCGCCGGTGCGGGGCCCGGGCCCCCGTTGGAGCCGGGAGTCCTTATTCCTTTGCGCTCGAGAAGGGACTCGAGCAGCCGGCGGCGCTCGGGGTCCATGCTCATCGGCGCGGCAGGGGCTTGAGCTCGGGGACCTTGCGCGCGGGAGCCGACTCAAGCAGTGTGTCGATCTGCGCCGCCTGGGCCTCCAGCGTGGGCGTCTCGAACACGCGCCGCAGAGGCAGCTCGACCTTGAACACGGTCCTGATCCTGGACACCAGCTGCGTCGCGAGAAGCGAGTGGCCGCCGAGGTCGAAGAAGTCGGCCAGCGCGCCCACCTGCGTCACGCCGAGGACCTCGGACCACATTCCTGCCAGCACGCGCTCGGTGGCGTTGCGCGGCTCGACGTGGGAGTCCGAATCCGGCACGTGCTCGGGGGCCGGGAGCGCGCGACGGTCCACCTTTCCGTTAGGGCTGAGCGGGAGCGCGTCCATGACCACAAAGGCCGCCGGGACCATGTACGAGGGCAGCTTCGCCGACAGGAACTTGCGCAGGTCTGTGGGGGCCGGGCTGGAACCGGGATGCGGGACCAGGTAGGCCGCGAGCCTCTTGTCGTCCGGGCGGTCCTGCCGGACGACCACGACAGCCTGTGCCACGTCCGGGTGCTCGGACAGCACCGCCTCGATCTCCCCGAGCTCGACGCGGAACCCGCGCAGCTTCACCTGGCCGTCGAGACGTCCGAGGAACTCAACGGCGCCGTCGGCGCGGTAACGGGCGAGGTCGCCCGTGCGGTACAGGCGCGCGCCCGGGGCGTCGGAGAACGGGTCGGGCACGAACCTCTCCTTTGTCAGCTGCGGGCGGTGAAGGTAGCCGCGGGCCAGGCCGTCTCCTCCGAGGTGGATCTCGCCGGCCACGCCCACCGGCACCGGCTCGAGCTGAGGGTCAAGCACGTACATGGTCGTGTTGGCGACCGGGCGCCCGATGGGCACGGTGGTTGCGTCCGGCTCCACGGACTCCACCAGGTGCCAGCTCGCGAACGTCGTGGACTCCGACGGCCCGTAAACGTGGATCAGCCGTCGCGGGGGCCGTCCGGACAGCATCGCCCTCACCCACTTCGGGTCCACCGCCTCGCCGCCGAACATCAGATGGTCCAGGCAGCCGGCCGACTCGGGGGCGTGGGCGGCGATCTGGTTGAACAGCGCGGTCGTGACCAGCAGCACGTTCACGCCGCGCGAGGCGAGATGGGGGCCGAGGGCCTCCGGGGACAGGAGCACCTCCTTGTCCACGACCGCCATCCGGCCCCCGTTGAGCAGCGGTCCCCAGATCTCGAACGTCGAGGCGTCGAACGACGCGTTTGCGACCTGCGCGACGACGTCAAAAGGCGACAGCTGCAGGTAGTCGGTCCCCCGCACCAGCCGGACGATCCCGCGGTGCGGCACGCAGATCCCCTTCGGGACTCCTGTGGACCCGGACGTGTAGACGGCGTGTGCGAAGTTGCCCGCCATGGCGGTGCGGGGCGGCGGGTGCGTCGGACGCCGCGAGATCTCCGGCCAGTCTTCGTCCAGCCGGATCACGGTCGCCTCCGCGTCCAGCTGGTCGGTCGGCAGCCGCCCCTCGAAGTCGCGCTGCGTGAGCACGACGCGCGCCTCGGAGTCCGACAGCATGAACGCCAGCCGCTCCGGCGGGTAGTCCAGGTCCAGCGGCATGTACGCCCCGCCCGCCTTGAGAATCGCGAGCATCCCCACGACCATCTCCACCCCGCGCTCGGTGGCCAGCCCGACGAGGATGTCGGGGCCGACGCCAAGATCGCGCAGGTGGTGCGCGAGCTGCGAGGACCTGGCGTCCAGCTCCGCGTAGGTCATCTCGCGTCCGGCGGCTTCCACGGCGACGTCGTCAGCGTGGCGCGCGGCGATCTCCCCGAACAGCTCCGGAATCGTCGCCTCGGACGGGTACGGCGTCTTTGTCATGTTCCACTCGACGACGGCCCTGCGCCTCTCCTGTTCCGACAGCAGAGGGAGGTCCGACACCCGCTTGGACGGATCCGCGACAGCACCGGATAGCAGGCTGAGGAAGTGGGCGACCATCCGCCGGATCGTGTCCGCCTCGAAAAGCGTCGCGTTGTAGATGAAAGAGCCCGTGATGCCATCGGGCCCTTCCGTCAACTCCACGGTCAGGTCGACGGACACGGCGTTGGTGGGAGCGTCCAGGAGAGCGGGCCGCAGGCCGGGAAGGTCCAGGGTCAGCGGCGGGGTGTTGTGCAGGATGAACATGACCTGGATCAGCGGCGTGTGGCTCAAGTCGCGTTTGGGCCGCAGCTCCTCCACGAGCTTCTCGAACGGCAGGTCCTGGTGCTCATAGGTATCCAGGGTGACGCACCGCACGCGCTCCACCAACTCGGCGAAGGTCGGATTCCCCGACACGTCGCTGCGGACCACGAGCGTATTGACGAAAAAGCCGATCAGGTCCTCGACCTCCGCGCGGTTGCGCCCGGCCACCGGACACCCGACCACGACGTCGTCCTGACCGGTGTAGCGATAGAGGAACGCCGCAAACGCCGACAGCAGGAGCATGAACGGGGTGGCGCCCGCGCCGGCTTCCCGCAATGCCAACGCCACCTCACGAGGGATGTGGACCGGCTCGGCCCCCGCGCGGAACACCTGGACGGGGGGCCGCTGGTGATCGGTGGGAAGCTCGATCACCTCGGGGGCCCCGTGCAGGTGCCGGCGCCAGAACGAAAGCTGCCGGTCAAGCTCGGCCCCCGACAGCCACCCGCGCTGCCAGGCCGCGAAGTCGGGGTACTGGACCGCGAGCTCGGGCAACGGCGAGGGGCGCCCTTTCGAGAAGGCTTCGTACAGCGCGGACAGCTCCTGCGCGAACACGCCCAGAGACCAGCCGTCGGAGATGACGTGGTGCATGGTCACGACCAGGACGTGGTCCTCGGCCGCCAGGCGCAGAAGACGGAACCTGATCAGCGGGCCGCGAGACAGGTCGAAGGCCGATTCGGCGTCTGCGGAGATTTCGTCGTGCAGGCGCCGGCTTGCTTCGGAGCCGAGTTCCGTGACCGGCAGCTCCACCGGACCCGGCTCCGCGACCCTCTGGACCGGGGTCCCGCCGATGGACTCGAAGCTCGTGCGCAGTGCTTCGTGCCGACGGACAATCTCCACCAGCGACAGCCGCAGGGCGTCGGTGTCCAGACAGCCGGACAGCCGCGCGGAGGCCGATATCGCGTACTCGGCCCCCGAGGTGCCGAGCACCTCCACGAACCACAGCCTCTGCTGCACGAACGAAAGCGGCAGCGGACGGTCGCGACGGGCTCGCATCATGGGGGCCGCCGTGGTCGGCGCCGCGCC
>DATLNZ010000184.1 GCA_035536535.1 Actinomycetota bacterium
AGTCCTGCATCCCCGGGAACGGGAACACGCCTTCCAGGATCATCGAGTACAGCGAGTCGGCCGCCCGGCTGTAGGCCTCCTCGACGCCGCTGACGCGGCGTCCGCCGTACGGGATACCTTCGCTGAACAGCACGGCGGGGACGCGGTCCTCCACCCTGACCGGGACGGCCACCCGCTGCACCCCCCGCTCGTCCGCGGCGCCGCGGTGCGGCTGTCCCGTCTCCAGGGCCAGCTGAGCCTCCGACGCGTTCTCCCGGAGAAGCGCCGTCCCCACGTGGTCCTCGGGGTACAGGGTCTGGGCCGTGTCCGGACGCGTCTGCGCCAGGACGAGAAGGTCGCGGTCGGGCTGGCGTCGCATGGGGGCCAGCAGCAGCAGGTCGGCGAACGACAGGTCCGCCAGCAGCTGCCAGACGGCCACCAGCCGGTGCAGGTGCTCCATCTCGGCGGTGCTGATGCTTCCCGCCCGGGAGCACAGGGAGCCGAGCAGCAGTGGCTCGCCGGACCGCCCGCCGACGCTTGTGAAAGTGGTCGCCACCTACTCCACCACGGCGATCACGTCGCCCTCCTGGACGACCGCCCCCTCAGCCACGCGCACCTGCGTGACGGTGCCGTCGGCCGGGGATGTCACCGGAATCTCCATCTTCATGGACTCCAGGATCACCAGGGTGTCGCCTTCGGACACACGCTGGCCCGCCTGGACCGTCACCTTCCAGACGTTGGCGACCATCTCGGCCAGGACCTCAGCCATGGCGCTTGCCCTGGAGGATCACGACGAGGCGCCCGCCCGAGCCGGGGCCTTGAGGCCGAGCATCCGGCGGGCGTCCGCCGGCTCGGCGACCGCACGCCCGACCTCCCGGGCGAGACGCGCTGCCTTGTCCACGAGCTCGCCGTTGGAGGTCGCCATGACGCCGTCGGCCACATAGAAGTTGTCCTCCAGGCCCACGCGGCACGACCCGCCCAGGGCCAAGGCCGCGGCGACCATCCGCCACTGCTCCGGCTGGCGGACGCCGACCACCTGCCAGTGCGACCCCTGGGGCAGCATCGACTTCTGGTGCGCCAGGTTCTCCACGGAGGCCGAGATCCCGCCGTGGACGCCCATGATCAGCGAGAAGTGTGGCGCGGGGTCGTCCAGCCCCATCTCGTGCAGGAGCAGGACGTTGTTGACGTGTCCGGAGTCGAAGCACTCGTACTCGGGCTTTACCCCCGCCTCGCGCATGGCCTCCAGGAAGAACACGATGTCGCCGAACGGGTTGGCGAACACGGCGTCGAGGTGGAAGACCTTCTTGGTCCGCGAGTAGATCGCGTAGTTCATCGACCCCATGTTCAAAGCGGCGATCTCCGGACGGAGTTCGCGGATGTGTGCGATCCGCTGCTCGCGGGCGATTCCGATCGCGCCGGTGGAGTAGTTGATGACGAGGTCCGGCGCGGCCGCCGAGATCGCGTCGGTGATGGCGCGGTAGTCCGACGACTCGTAGGAGGGAAACCCGGTGGACGGATTCCGCGCGTGGATGTGCACGACCGAAGCTCCGGCGTCGCGAGCTCGCCGCGCCTCCTCCCCGTATTCCTCGGGCGTATAGGGGATGTACGGGCACTGCTGGCGGTTGGCCGCAGCCCCGGAGATGGCGCAGGAGATGATGACCTTGTCCTCGACCGCCATGGCGTCCTTTCCCGCTCGGGTCCAGCGGTTCAGACTACCGTCGCGGCCGGGGGCCGCCGCCGGAAGGAGATTGCCTCCGGCGGCAGAAGTACGAACCGTGCGACGCGTAGCACTGATGCTCACCGTGATTCTCGTCGGCTCCCTGCCGCTCCCCGCAGGCGCAGCTACCCACAGCATCGACGCGGGTGGCACCTCCTTCACCCCGCGCCTGGTGACCGCCGCCGCGGGCGACCAGATCCGGTGGGACATGTCCAGCGGATTCCACACAGTGACCGCGTGGGAGGGCGCCACATTCGACTCCGGCCCACTTTCTCCGGGCGACCAGTTCTCGGCTCAGTTCCCGGGGGGCACCGTCCGGTACCGGTGCGTGCCGCACTCGTCGCTCACCGACGGCCAGTGCAGCGGGATGTGCGGGGTCATCAGCGACCGGATGGTCACGGCCCCAATCATCCGGACGCCCACGAACGGCCAGCGACTGACCAGCCCGAACGTGACATTCGACGGCACGGTGACGGCGAGCGTCGTGGGAGTCGAGGTCTCGGTGGACGGCGTGTTGATGCGCACCAGCCCGATCCATGCAGGAGAGTGGTCCTACGTCGGGGGCCACGCCGAGGGAACCCACGTGGCCACGGCCGTGGCGCTGGACGCCGACGGCTTCCGCAGCCAGGCCGCCTCCGTCACCTTCACGATCGACCTTCCGGACGACTTCGAGCCGCCGGAGGTGACCATGCACAGCATCTCCGACCACCAGATCTACAACCGGACCGCCCCCGCCCAGGTCCTCGGCTCCGCCTCGGACGACACCGTCGTCGGACGGATCGAGGTCCTGATCACGTCGCTGGCGGGTCTGGGAGCTCAACGGGTGGTTGTTGCGGACTGCCAGGCGTGCCCGTCGCCGGAGGTCCCATGGACCGCCACCGCGCGGCTGGATCCCGGGATCCACACGGTCCAGGCCCAG
>DATLNZ010000185.1 GCA_035536535.1 Actinomycetota bacterium
GCGGCCCGGCGCTTGAGGAGGGCCAGCACGGCGGCCTCCTCGGGGCGAAGTCCGTAGGGGGAGGACCTGTGGCCCTTGGACAGCGTGTCCCACAACTCGATGAGGGAGCCGTCCGTGTAGGCGTCGATGACCTCCGGGTGCATGTAGCACTTGCGGCACACGGCCGGTGTGTTGCCCAGTTGCTCGGACACCGTCTCGACGGCACGCACCACGTTGCGCTTGGCCTCTGTGTCCGACGAAGGGGGGCCGATCCCGACGAATGCCTCGGCCGCGAGCACCGACCCCGCCCAGGTGCGGAAGTCCTTGGCGGTGAAGTCCATGCTCGTTACGCCGCGGAGGTAGTCGTTGACGTCCGACGACTCGACCACGTGCGAGGCCCCGTCGTCGTCGACGTACTGGAACAGCTCCTGGCCCGGGATGTCGCGGCAGCTTTTCACAACGCGCGCCAGGCGACGGTCCTGGAGCTCCACCGTCCGCTTCTTCCCGTGTTTGCCACGGAAGCAGAAGATGAGCCTGTCCCCCGACACGCGCGCGTGCTTGTCGCGCAGAGTCGTGAGCCCGTATGAGTCGTTGTCGCGGGCGTACTCGGGGTTTCCGATGCGGATCAGGGTCTGGTCGAGCAGGCCCACGACCGTTGCGAGCACCTTTTCGCGTGGCAGCCCCGGCTTCGCGAGGTCCTTGGCCGTCCTGCGTCTGATCGTCGGCAGGGACGTGCCGAAGTCGATCATCTTCGTGTACTTGGCCTCGTCGCGGACCTCCCGCCAATGGGCGTGGTACCTGTACTGCTTGCGCCCCCTGGCGTCTCGACCGGTCGCCTGGATGTGCCCGTTGGGCGAAGGGCAGATCCACACTTCGGTCCAGGCCGGCGGGATCGCCAGAGACCGGATTCTGGCCAGCGTCTCGGGGTCCTTCACGGGCGCTGCGCCCGGGTCGCGGTAGGCGAACCCCTTGCCCGCGCGCTTTCTCGTTATGCCGGCGGAGGCATCCGTGACGTAGCGAAGCCCGGCTACCTTGGCGCACTCCGACGGCGCCGGTATGAGCGCAGCGGGCTCACCCACGGATCACATCTCCATTTCGCGGCCGAGGATCACGGATCATGTACCCACCGAAGGGGGGGCCGAATCCGTGGGCGCTGAGATCCTGCAGGTGGACGGGCATGAGGTCCGGGTGAGCAACCCGGACAAGGTGTACTTCCCGCAGGCCGGAATCACCAAGATGCAACTCGTCCAGTACTTCCTCGACGTGGCGCCCGGCGTGCTGAAGGGCTGCTACGACAGGCCCACGACGCTGCACCGGTACCCCGGCGGCGTCGAGGAGGAGGACTTCTGGCAGAAGCGCGTGCCCCCCAAGCGCCCGGAGTGGCTACGGACGGCGATGATCACGTTTCCCAGCGGGCGGTCCGCGGAGATGCTGTGCGTCCACGACACGGCCAGCCTCGCGTGGGCGATCAACCTGGGCTGCCTGGAGCTCAACCCCTGGGCGGTCAGGCGAGGGGATGTCGACCACCCCGATGAGTTCCGCATTGACCTGGACCCGACCCCCGGAATCGACTTCGCCGACGTGCGCAGGGTGGCCGCCGTCGCCGCCGAGGTGCTCCAGGAGCACGGGCTGGTGGGCTTTCCCAAAACCACCGGCAAGAGGGGGCTGCACGTGTACGTCCGCATCCGTCCGCTCTGGGAGTTCACGGAGGTCCGCCGCGCGGCCCTCGCCTTCGCCCGCGAGATCGAGCGCCGGATGCCGGGGGTCGCCACGACCGCCTGGTGGAAGGAGGAACGGGTTGGGGTGTTTCTGGACTACAACCAGAACGCGCGGGACAGGACGATCAGTTCGGCCTACTCCGTCCGACCGGTTCCGGACGCGCGAGTCTCATGTCCCGTGTCGTGGGACGAGGTGGCCGACGTCGAGCCGTCGGACCTGAGGGTGGACACGGTCCCGGCGCGGTTCGCCACGGTCGGCGACCCGGGCGCCGCGCTGGACGACAACGTGTGCGTCCTGGACTCCCTACTGGACCTGGCGGCTCGGGACGAGCGCGACGGGCTCGGCGACGCACCGTGGCCGCCGCACTTCCCCAAAGCCAAGGGGGAGCCGGTGCGAGCGATGCCGTCGAAGAGAAGAAAGACCGACTGAGGCTCAGCCTCGGCCGGGCGCCGTCTGTTCGACCGTGCAGTCCTCCGGGCGCCGCTCCGGCCTCCAGCGCAGGAACGTGGCCGCATGACGAATCCGCTCGTGCTCGAACCGGTCGTAGGAGACCTCGCAGACCAACTCCGGACGAAGCCCCACCCACGGCGCCTCGGCGGCCCCCCGATTCCAGCGGCTCGGCCCGCCGGGGGACCGGCCCCGGCCGAACGCCCCCTCGCCTTCCAGCGGGCGCAGCCGCTCCAGAAGCTCGCGCCGCTCGGCGGCTTTGAACGATGAGGTGTGGCCGACGTAGTGCAGCGCTCCGCCGGAGTACAGGCCCAGCAGCAGGGACCCCACGCCGTCTCCGGCCTTGGACAGCCGGTATCCGCCCACGACGCAATCCACCGTCCGGCGGATCTTCACCTTGATCATGGCGCGATCGCCTTCCAGGTACGGCTGGTCGGCCCGCTTGGCTATCACGCCCTCGATGCCGGACTCGGCGATTCCCCCGAGCCACAGTGTGGTCCGGGACGCCTCCTGCGTCTGTGGCGTGAGCACTGCCTCCAGCGGGGTTGGCACGCCGTCCGCATCGGCGGGCTCCCGGGCGGCCGGCAGCAAGTGCTCCAGCGCGATCCGCCTGTCCGACGCGGGTCTCGTCCTAAGGTCCGCATCGTCCAGCGCCAGCAGGTCGAACGCGATGAACCCCGCGGGGGACTTCCCGGCCAGCATCCGGACCCTGGACTCGGCCGGGTGGATCCGCTGGCCGAGGGCGTCGAAGTCCAGGTGGCCGTCCTCGACGACGAAGATCTCCCCGTCCACGACGCACCGGTCGGGCAGTGCGGCCCTCATCACGGGCTCGAGCTCCGGGAAGTACCGATTCAGGTCGCGCTGGTCCCGGCTCACCATCCGCACGGAGTTGCCGTCCCGGAAGACGATTGCACGAAAGCCGTCCCACTTGGGCTCGTACAGCCAGCCTTCTGCATCCGGCAGGCTGGTCTGCAGCTTCGCCAGCATCGGACGGACCGGCGGTTCGACGGGCAGCGCCATGCGCGGGTGCTCCTGTTAGTGGGACCGGACCAGCAAGGCTACGCTGGCGCGTGAAACTGGACAACGCGGGAATCTCCGAGCTTCTGGCGCGCGCCGCCGAGCAAGCCGAAGGCCACCGCCAGCGCGCATACCTCAAGGCCTCGAGGGAGGCGATGGCCTGGCCGGTGGAGGCATCCGACGTCCTGGGGGCCGGGCTCCCGCTGACGAAGCTGACCGGGATCGGCCCCCACCTGGCCCTGCGCCTGGAGGAGTGGATATCCGATCCACCCGCCGACCTTTGTCCGCCGGAGATCAGGTCCGGGTTCCTGACAATGGCCCAGGCGCTGGGGACGGTGCGCGAGCATCCGGACTGGCGCCAGGAGTTGCGGGGCGACCTTCAAATGCACACCACGTACAGCGACGGTGTTCTGTCGGTGCTGGACATGGCGCGCGAGGCATCCGATTACGGCGGATACGCCTTCGTCGCCATCACCGACCACTCAGGCGGTCAGAGGATTCCTTCGGGCATGGACGCCGAGGCGATCGCTGCCCAGCGGCGCGAGATCGACGCGGCTAACGAGCAGCTCGAACTGACGGGAATCAGGATCCTGCGCGGGATCGAGATGAACCTCACGCCGCAGGGAGAAGGCGACACCGACCCGGACATCCTGCGCGAGATGGACATCGTGTTGGGCTCGTTCCATTCGCAACTGCGGGGGACGCACGACCAGACCGATCGCTACCTGGCCGCGCTGTCGAACCCGGACATACAGGTCCTGGCCCACCCGCGCGGCCGCATGTACGATCGCCGAGCCGGACTGCACGCCGACTGGCCGAAGGTCTTTGAGTTCGCGGCCTCACGGGGCAAGGCCTTGGAGATAGACGCCAACCCCAACCGCCAGGACCTTCAGATCGGGCTGCTCGAACTGGCTCGGGAGGCGGGCGTAACCATCTCTATCGGCACGGACGCGCACTCCGCCTACGAGCTGCAGTTCATGTCCTACGGACTGGCCGCGGCGATCCGCGCGGGCATCCCCCGCGAGCGGATCCTCAACTTCAGGACCGCCAACCAGGTCCGGGAGTGGGTGGAGTCGGTCCGCGAGCGGTAGATACGGCCGCTTTCAGGTCGATCGGGTCGGGTCGCGGTCGCGCGACTGGTCCCAATCGACTGAGGCCCCCCTTGACCGGCGGGCGTGAGCGATGCGGTTGGACGCGGACCTTGCCCGCCTGCGCGCCTCTTTCAGGGCCCGGCGTGCCCACGTGTATTCGGTGGCCAGCACCGCCAAGCCGGCCCCCACCACGAGCATCCCCGGGCCCGGGATGACGAGAAGGACGACTCCGGCCGCAACCAGGGCCAGTCCCACCAGCGTGACGGCCACTCTCTTGCCGCCCCTGCCGGCCCAGTGGAGGGTCGTGTTCAGATCCGTCATCGGCACTAAACGATACTCCAGACTCCCGGTCCCGCCCTTTGTCGGATAATCCTGCTGTGACACCGCCGCTGCGCCGGGGCCGGATCGCCTGCGTCCTGGCTTTGCTGGCAGCGCTTCTGCCGGCAGAAGGCCCCCCGGCTGCCGCTGCTCCCGCGGCCATAGCGCCGGTGCCCGAAGGGATTACGGCGCTCCTGCGAGACCGCGGCCGCGCGTTCGAAGCCAAGGACCGGGGCCTGCTCCAGGCGACGCTTGATCCGGGCTCCTACGCAGCTGCACAGCTCAAGGCCTTCGACAACGCATCCCAGGTCGCGTTCTCGACCTTCCGGGTGGAGCCCGTCACGGAGTTCTCCGGACAGATAGCGGGCGAGCGCGTGAAGGCGAAGTACTCCGGACGAGAGGTGGCCGCGTTCGCCGTCCGGCAACGATCCGCGGTGCGGGGGATCGAGACCGAGCCGTACGTGGACAACGGGTACTACACGTTTGTGAAGTCCGGGGGTGGCGACTACGACGGGTGGCGGCTGGCGTCCGACTCGGACTTCGACGTGCTGGGCGGCTTCTCCCCGCGGCAGGTGTGGGACTTTGGGCCGGTGGAGCTCGCAACGAGCGAGCACTTCGCGGTGCTCGTCCACCCGGACCAGTCGGCGAAGGCGGCGCCCGCGCTCGCGGCGGCCGAGAAGGCGTACGCCTCCGTGAAATCGTTCTGGCCGAGGCCGGCCACGCAGCGCTACCTGATCGTCGCGCCATCCACCACCGGCGAGCTGGACCGGATCCTGCAGTCGACCATCGACCTTTCGAAGTTCGTCGCCTTCGCCGCACGATCCATAAAGACCACTGAGGGCCTCGAGCCCGGGGGGGTGCGGCTGTTTGTGCAGTCGTCGCACTTCGAGCGCTACAACGATGAGGGCAAGCAGGGGATCCTGGCTCATGAGCTGATCCACGCCGTCACGACTCCCGCTGCGGGCAGCTTTATGCCCATCTGGGTGGAAGAGGGCCTCGCGACGCACGGCTCTTCGCCCAAGGGGTCGTCGCTGCCTACGGCCCGCCGGGGCGGGAAGCCCGGGACCTTCCCGCAGGACGAGCAATTTTCGGTCGGGTCGGTGTCCGACATCGGCCGCGCCTACGCGCAGTCGCAGGTGGCGTTCGAGGTCCTGTCGGACAGGTACTCCGCCGAAGGCGTGGCCAAGTTCTACGAGGCGCTAGGCCGAACTCGCATAGCAGCGGGTTCGCAGGAGCACCACGTGGCCAAGGCACTCCGAGAGTCGGTCGGCTGGACGGTCGACGAATGGACGAAGGCCTGGCAGGACCGCCTGTGAGCGCATCGCTAAACGTCAACCCGCGTCCGATAGACTCCCACGAATCGTGATCCGGATGACCATCGACGGGCAACAAAAGCAGGCGGCGGAGGGCTCGATCCTGCGCGAGCTGGCACCACAGGGCTCGGTGGTGGCCCGCGTCAACGGGACGCTGGTCGACCTGTCGGCTGCCGTCGACACGGGCTTGGACGGAGCCGCTGTAGAGTTCTTGCCGCCCGGCTCCCAGGAGGCCCTGCACGTCCTGAGGCACTCGGCGGCCCACGTGATGGCCCAGGCCGTCCTGAGGCTGTTTCCCGACGCGCGCTACGCCATCGGACCCCCGGTCGAGGACCAGTTCTATTACGACTTCGACCTGCCGCGGACACTGGCCGTCGACGACCTGGAGAGCATCGAGCGGGAGATGGCCGCCATCGCCTCCGAGGACCAGCCGTTCGTGCGCGAGGAGGTCCCGAAAGAGCGCGCGATATCGCTGTTCACCGACTTCGACCAGCGGTACAAGCGCGAAATCCTCACCGGCACCGACGAGCAGGGACAGGTGAAGGTCGGAGAGACCGCCACGCTGTACCACAACCCGCCGCGATTCACGGACCTTTGCCTCGGCCCCCACGTGCCCTCCACGTCGTGGGTGAAGCACGTCAAGCTGCTGCGCGTATCAGGCGCCTACTGGCGTGGGGACGAGTCCCGCCCCCAGCTGCAGCGGATATACGGCACCGCCTGGCCGACCGAGGGCGAACTGAAGGACTATCTGGACCGCCTCGAGGAGGCCGAGAAGCGAGACCACCGACGTCTCGGCCGTGAGCTGGACCTGTTCTCGTCGCCCCCCGAGGTGGGCCCCGGCATGTACCTGTGGCACCCGAAGGGCGGACTGCTCCGCAAGCTCGTCGAGGACTTCTCCCGCGACGAGCACCTGGCCCGGGGCTACGACATCGTCGCCACGCCGCACACCGGACGGGCGGTGCTCTGGGAGACGTCAGGGCACCTGGAGAAGTTCGCCGAGAACATGTTCCCGGTCATGCAGGCCGAGGAGGGCGAGTACTACCTCAAGCCGATGAACTGCCCGTTCCACATCCTCATTTACGCCTCTCGTACGAGGTCGTACCGGGACCTTCCGCTGCGCTACTCGGAGCTGGGCACGGTCTACCGCCACGAGCGGTCGGGGACGCTGCAGGGCCTGCTGCGCGTGCGGGGGATGACCCAGGACGACGCGCACATCTTCTGCCGGCGCGACCAGTTGCTCGACGAGATCATCACCGTCATGGACATGACCGTCGACTTCTACAAGGTCTTCGGCTTCTCCGAGCCAGTGGTCCATCTGTCCACCAACCCCGGCAAGGCGATCGGAACTCCCCAGATGTGGGAGGAGGCCACGGACGTCCTTCGCCAGGCCCTCGAGAAGTCACCTTTCGAGTACGAGGTCGCGGAGGGCGAAGGCGCTTTCTACGGTCCGAAGATCGACTTCCACTTCCGCGACGCGGTGGGCCGGCTGCGGCAGTGCACCACCATCCAGGTCGACTTCGCCCTCCCCGAGAGGTTCGGCATCGAGTACGTCGGGGCCGACAACTCACCGCACCGGCCGATCATGATCCACCGCGCGCTGTACGGAAGTGTTGAGCGGTTCCTGGGCGTGCTCATCGAGCACACCGCGGGCGCGCTGCCCCCGTGGCTCTCGCCGGTGCACGTGAGAGTGCTTCCGCTCAAAGACGAGGTCAATGACGCGGCCGAGGGCATCGCCGGCCGGCTGCGCGACGCCGGGCTGCGGGTAGAGGTGGACAGGGCAACGGAGTCGCTGGGTTACAAGATTCGGCGCGCCACCCTGGAGAAACTGCCCTGGATGCTCATCGTGGGGCCGCGGGAGGCACAGAGCGGGACCGTGTCCGTCCGGTATCGCGGCGGTGCGGAGCGCAAGGGCGTGGCCCTCGAGGAGTTCGCACACGAGGCGGCCACGGCCGTCGCGTCGCGTGCCGTGGAAGCCGGAGTCCCGTCCGGCGGATGACGTCGAGGCTCTGGAGGCCCTGGCGGATGGCTTTCGTGTCCGGCCACACCCCGCCCACCGGATGCTTTCTCTGCGAGAAGGGCAGGGGCTCGCCCGAAGGCGACGAGAAGGACCTCGTCCTGGCGCGGGGCGTCGCGGCCTACGCGCTGCTCAACGCCTTTCCGTACAACACAGGCCACGTGATGGTCGCGCCGTACCGCCATGCAGGCGATCTGGCGGACCTGACCGGCGAAGAGCTCGCAGAGCTGTGGCACTGGGTGAAGTCGGTGATCGCCGCACACCGCGACACGAGCCGCCCTGACGGCTTCAACGTTGGCATCAACCTTGGGGAGGCCGCGGGGGCCGGCACTCCGGGGCACCTGCACGTGCACGTGGTGCCGCGCTGGGGCGGTGACACCAACTTCATGCCGGTGATTGCCGACGCCAAGGTGCTTCCGGAGATGCTGTCGGAGACCTGGCGCAGGCTTTGTCCCGCCATCCAGGAGGCCACCGGCTGACGCCGTCAGTGCTTGCCGGCCGTGACCTTCTTGTCGGCGTCGGCCTGGTCGGCGATCTTCTGCTCCAGGTGCTGAGGGACGTGCTCGTAGTGCGAGAACTGCATCGAGAAGCTTCCCCGGCCCCCCGTGATGGACCGCAGGTCGATGGCGTACCGGACCATCTCCGAAGCCGGGACCTGGGCGTGCACGAGCTGATAGCCGCGGACGTCGGGCTCCGTGCCCATGATCTTTCCGCGCTTTGAGTTGACGTCGCCCATGATGTCGCCCAGCATCGTGTCCGGCACGCGGATGTGGACGTCCGACACGGGCTCCAGCAGGCTGACCCCGGCCTTTTTACACGCCTCCTTGAATCCCATGGAGGCGCAGATCTGGAAGGCCATGTCGGACGAGTCGACGCTGTGGAACTTGCCGTCAACCAGCGTCACCTGGACGTCCACCACCGGGTAGCCGGCGAACACACCTTCGGACATCGCCCCCTGCACGCCCTTGTCCACGGAAGGGATGAAGTTTCCGGGGATCGCGCCCCCGACGATTTTGTTGACGAAGTCGTATCCACCCCCGTGGGGCAGCGGAGCGACCTCCAGGTGCGCGACCGCGTACTGGCCGCGGCCGCCCGACTGCTTGACGTAGCGCGACTCGTGCTTGGCAGGCGCCTTGATCGTCTCTCTGTACGCGATGCGCAGCGGGATCTGGTCGATCTCCACTCCGAATTTGCGCTTCATCTTCTCGATGACAACGCCGAGGTGCGTCTCGCCCAGCGCGGAGACCACGGTCTGATGGGTCTCGGAGTTTCGCTCCACCCGCAGGACCGGGTCCTCCTCGATCAGGCGCTGCAGTGAAGTCGAGACCTTCTCCTCGTCGCCCCTGGCCCTGGATGCGACGGCAATGGAGTACACGGGGGAGGGGAACTCGATAGGGGGGAGCACGATCGGCGGCGGCTCGCACAGCGTGTCGCCGGTGTGGGTGTGCGCGAGCTTCGCGACCGCCCCGATGTCTCCGGTAACCACCTGGGGGGCCGGCACGTGGTCCTTGCCGATCATGTGGAAGATCTGGTGCACCCTCTCCTCGAACCCCTGGGTGGAGTTCGTCACCGGGTGGTCCGGCCGAAGATGTCCGGAGAAGACCCGGAAGATGGAGATCTTGCCGACATAGGGGTCCGAGATGGTCTTGAACACCAGCGCGCAGAGCGGGTCATCGGATGACGCCGCCCGGACGACCTCGGCCTCCGATCCGGACTTCGCCACTCCCTTCACCGCTGGTCGCTCGAGCGGCGACGGCACGAGCGAGCAGATGGCGTCGGCGAGCAGGTCTACGCCCACGAGATGGGTTGCCGAGCACACGAGCACCGGAGCGGTCGCTCCCGCCGCTATCGCGCCTCGCAGTCCCGACGCCGTCTCCTTCTCGTCCAGGTCCCCGGACTCGAAGTACTTCTCCATGAGAGTGTCGTCGCCCTCGGCCGCCGCCTCGACCAGCCGCTGGTGGGCCTCTTCCATCTGCGGCTGGACATCCGCGGGGACTTCGCCCGCCGTGCCGGCGGGGCTCTTCTGGTCGTAGATGTAGCCGGTGCTGCTGAGAAGGTCCACCACCCCGCTGAACGACTGCTCCTGGCCGACCGGGATCTGCATCGGGAACGGCTTCGTGCCGAAGGCCGCCTGGAGTCCGGCCAGCGCCTGCTCGTAGGAGGCGCGCTCGCGGTCCAGTTTGTTGATGACGATCAGGCAGGGCAGTCCCAGTTCCTGGGCCTCGTCCCAGATCAGCTCCGTCTGGACCTGCACGCCGTCCACCGCCGACACCACGAAGACGCACGCGTCCACCACGCGCAAAGCGGACACGACCTCGCCGTGGAAGTCGGCGTAGCCGGGACAGTCGATCACGTTGATCTTGTGTCCCTTCCACTCGATGGGGGCCATCGCCAGGGCGATGGAGATCTGCCGGGCGTGCTCCTCGGCCTCGAAGTCGGTGTGGGCCGTCCCGTCCTCCACACGCCCCAGCCTGGTTGAGGCCCCGGAGGCGTACAGAAGAGCCTCGGCGAGCATCGTCTTGCCGGATCCCCCGTGCCCTACGAGCGCGACGTTCCTGATCTGAGAGGGCTCGTATTGCTTCATCAGACGGCGTCCTTTCGCTAACCGACGAGGCCGGTTCGAGGCCTGGAGCCGCGGCCCGCGTCATTATAGGGCGCAGCGATTTTCGGCCCCAAGGCGTAGGAGAAGCGTGCTCGACTCGAAGGCGCGGGACGCACTTTCAGGTGTCTCCCGCGCGGTTGGAAGCGCCGTCGGCCGGTCCAGGATCTCGCCGAACCTCATCACCACCGCGGGACTTGTCGTAACGGGCGCGGCGTCGATTCTGGTGCTGCGGGACGGGTTCGTCGCGGCCGGAATCGTTCTCCTGGCCGGGGGGGCTCTGGACTTCGTGGACGGCTCCGTCGCCCGGGCGACCGGAAAGGCGACGTCCTTCGGCGCCGTCTACGACTCGATCGCCGACCGCATGTCCGACGGCCTGATCCTCGGCTCGCTCACGTGGGCCCTGTTCGACCGCGGAGACGGCGTCGGAGCCGCCCTGGGCATCGTCTCGCTGGTCCTGTCCGGACTGGTGCCGTACATCAGGGCGAAGGCCGAGTCCCTCGGTTACGACGCTTCCGTCGGCGTGGCCGAGCGCGCGGAAAGGGTGATCGCCATCGTGGCCGGGCTCGTGTTCGGGATCATCACCCCGGTGCTCGGTGTCCTGGCCGCTCTTTCGGCGGTCACCGTCGTCCAGAGGGCCGTCCACGTAGGCAAGCAGGCCCGTGCCCGCGGATAAGGGAAAGCGGCACCCCGCATACCTGCTGTACTCGGCGGGCCGGATTCTCGCGTCGGCCGTGCCCGGTCCCGTTCTCCTACCGGGGGCGGAGGTGGCCGCGGCGTTGGCCGGCAGGCTGAACAAGCGCAGGCAGGAAGTTATCCGGACGAACCTGCGACGCGTGGTCGGCCCGGAGCAGCTGGACAGGGCCGTCGACCGGGCGTTTCGTTCGTACGGCCGCTACTGGGTCGAAACGCTGAGGCTGCCCAAGCCGGGGGTTCGAAGCATTGCAGGGCGCACGTCCGAGGAGGGGGCCGAAAAGCTCGAGCCCTACCTACGGTCCGGACGGGGAGTCATCTTCGTGACCCCCCACCTCGGCAACTGGGACATCGCCGGCGCCTGGCTGGCATCCCGGGGCTGGAGGGTCATCGCTGTCGCCGAGGCCCTGAAGCCGCGTGTGCTGTTCGACATGTTCGTGCGACTCAGAAGCGAATGTGGCATGGAGGTGCACCCCCTCGGGACGGCGTCCACCGCACGGGCGTTGATCACGGGCCTCAAGCAGGGCGCCGCGCTCGGGCTGCTGTCGGACCGCGACATCTCGGGGACGGGCGTGGAGGTCGAATTCTTCGGTGAGCGCACCTTTCTTCCGTCCGGGCCGGCGGTCCTGGCGCTCAGGACCGGCGCTGCGATCGTGGCCGGGGCGGTGTTCCAGCGGCCGGGCGGCCGCTACCACGGTGTGATCCTCGATCCCATCGACGTGCAGCGGTCCCGCGGCGGGACGTCGGAGGTCGCCGCGCTGACCCAGCGAATCGCCCGGGAGCTCGAGACGCTCATCCGGATGGACCCGGGGCAGTGGCACCTCTTCCAGCCCAACTGGCCGTCGGACCCCGGCTATAGCCGCACGCCGGGGTGAGGATCGCCCTCGTCTGTCCCTACTCCATGTCCGAGCCTGGGGGGGTCCAGGAGCAGGTACGCGGGCTGGCTCGCGCGCTGTCCGCGGCCGGCGAGCAGGTGAGCCTGTTCGGACCGGAGCTGCCCTCCGAAGACAAGATTTCGGGCGTCGAGATGATGTCCCTGGGCGGCGCCGTGCGCTTGCCGGCCAACGGCTCGGTCGCGCCGGTGGGCCTGGACCCCCGGATGCTAGTCCGCCTGGAGCTGGCGCTGGACCCCGCCGACGTCCTGCACGTGCACGAAGGATTTCTTCCGGCCTCGCTCGCCGCTACGTTCCGGGTGCCCACCGGGGTCCCGGTGGTTGCCACGTTCCACGCGGCCGCCGAGCGCTTCCTGCCCTACCGCGTAGCCGCCCCGGCGCTGCGCAGGTTCGGACGCCGGTTCGCAGCTGCGACGGCGGTTTCGCCGTCCGCCGCCGCCCTCGTGCGCAGGTATACGGCGCTGAACCCGCAGATCGTCCCGAATGGATTCGACACCGATGCCTATGCGTCCGCTGCCCCGGACCCGTGGGCCGCCGGGCTGGGACGCGTCGTGCTGTTCGTGGGACGCCCCGAGCCCCGAAAGGGATTCGACGTCGCCCTGCGGGCGTTCGCGTCGGTGTCGGCCCGGCACCCGGACGTGCACCTCGTCTGCTTCCCGGCCCCCGGCTCCAGCGCCCCGGACGGGCTGGACCGCGTCCACTGCCTGGGCCGGGTGGACCACCAGCGCAAGCTGGCGCTGTACGCCGCGGCGGAGTCCGTGGTTGTCCCGTCTCTTCACGGGGAGTCGTTCGGTCTCGTGGTCGTGGAGGCCATGGCCGCGGGTTGTGCGGTGCTCGCCAGCGACATCCCCGGCTATCGCTTCGCCGGAGGCGACGTCCCCGTCTACGCGGCCCCCGGTGACGCCGGGGCCTGGGCGGATCAGCTTGACCTGTTGTTGTCGGGCCACAAGCGCCGCTCCGAACTGGCGGAAAGAGGGCCTGCCCGGGCCCGCGAGTTCGACTGGACGAATGTCGGCGCCGCCATGTCGGACGTCTACCGCGCCGTCGCCTCCGGCTGATGCGGAGTCCGGACCTCCTGCTGGAGGTGGCGCGTGCCGTTCGCTCGGCCGTCCTTCCGTACATGGGTCTGCCGGCGTTTCGCGGGGCGGAAGGCGTCGCCGTCGGAGGCGACGTCACCTTCGGTCTCGACGAGATCGCAGAGCGCGCCGCGCTGCCGATCCTGGAGCAGGCGTCGGAGGACGGTCTCGCCTGGTACACCGAGGACCGGGGCCTGGCGGTGCGGGGGCGCCCCCAGCGGCTGATCGTCCTGGACCCCCTCGACGGCACGCGCCCGGCGGCCGCCGGACTGGAGTCCGCGTGCGTCTCGGTGGCGGCCGCGCCCTTCGGCGAATCGCCGGTGCTCGGCGATGTCGACGACGGACTGGTCCTTGAGCTGAAGACCGGATCGATGTTCAGGGCCAGGCGGGGGGCCGGGACCAGCTTCGTGATCGCAGGGGAGTCCAGGAGCCCAGCGCCTTCACCGGCCACGGGTCTGGACGGCGCTTTCTGGACGTATGGCCTGCGTGGCAGGCCGACCATGCCGTCGGCGATCGTCCTCGAGGAGCTGATCGACCGGACGGGCGTTTCCAGCGGGACCTTCGACCTCGGGTCGGCGGCCTTCGGCATGACCCGCGTCGCCACTGGGCAGCTGGACGCCTACGTTGACCACGGCCAGCGTCTCATCGACGACCTGCCGCAGACGCGCGAGCTGTTCGAGCGCATCGCCGGAGGCGCGG
>DATLNZ010000186.1 GCA_035536535.1 Actinomycetota bacterium
TCCGGGTGGTTGAGCGCGATCAGATTCGCCTCGCTGCCCACCAGGAACAGCCCGACCAGGCCCACGAGCAGGTACACGGCGCCGACGAGCAGGTTGACGCGGCGAGCCCAGCGGACACCCGCCACCGCCCCGGCGACGAACAGCCCGCCTACCGCGAGGTGGACGATGTTGTGCAGGGGGTTCACGTCGAAGAAGATGAGGTTGTTGCCCTTCGTTGCCGCGAAGCCGATCCCGCTGGTCACGAGGAACCCTGCGGCCCCCACGAGCAGGTAAACAGCTCCGAACGCATAACCGAACATCTGGTTGGCCGAACCGGCCCGGCGTGCTCCAGAGCCGATTGCACCGGACAGACCTGATCTGATGGACATTCCCGTGCCTCCTTGGTCGAACTATCACCACGTATTCGCGGCAGGCCGGCGGTCCGGACGGGTGCCCAGGTCAGGGTGCCGGGTTTAGGACGACGTCCCCGTTCCGGGGACCTCCGGCGGGGCGGACTCGCTGTCGCCCGCGTCGCCCGCCCGGCGACCGTGCAGGAGCAGGTCGATGGAGGCCCAGATCGTCTTCGCGAACGGAAAAAAGCCCAGCGGCATCACCACGCACACGAGCGCGCACGTCAGCATCAGCGGCACCAGCTCCACTTCCGGCAGCTCGACCACCAGCCATCCGGCCAGCACGGCGAGAAAGATGACGCCGGTGACCCCGTAGTTGATCGCCAGGGAGCCGAGAAAGGCCCCCTCCCCGCGCTGAAGGACAAGCCCGCACCTGGGGCAAGAGGGCAGCATCGTGAACCATCGGCGGAACAACCGGCCACCACCGCAGCGGGGACAGCGCCTCGTCAGGCCGCGGAGGATGACCAGGAAGGTGCCGGGCCTGTCGTCCACTGCGGCCATTCCACACCCTACGCGCGTCCCGGTCCTGTGCGAAGGTGGCACGCGAAGACCGCAAGGAGGCCCGGATGGAGATCCCGATCCTGGTGTCTCCCGACGACTGGGACTGGCTGGGCGACCCGCCGCAAGGCGGCGTCATCAAACTCCACGGCCGCCAGACGGGGGGCGCGATGGGGATGATCGAGCAGTCGCTGGCTCCGGGAAGGATGATCCGTCCCCACGTGCACGACCACGACGTGTGGCTGTTCGGCCTGTCCGGCGAGACGAGCGTCAGGGTGGCGGACCAGACGGTAACGGCCGGCCCCGGATCGATCGTCTTGAAGCCCCGCAACGTCGTGCACTCGATCTGGAACGCGAGCTCCGATCCCGTCCGGATCATGGAGATCTTCACCCCTGCCGGCTTCGAGCAGTTCATGAAGGAGGTCTCAGCCAAGGCCCGGGCCGGGACTCTGACAGACGACATGTTCAAGGACCTATGCGACCGCTACGGCCTCCGTTTCTTCGAGGACTGGCCCGGCGAGGACGGCTGGGTGCAGAAGATGACCGCGCAGCACAACCTCAACTTCGGAGGGAACTGACGACTGTGTGCCACTTGCCTAGTAGCGCCGCGGCAGCTTCTTGTAGGGCGTGAAGGAGGCGGGTTCCTCGTTGCCAATCCAGTCGCCGTCGGCGAGGCGGCGAAGGCTGCATTCGAGATCGAAGGTGAGCCATCGCGAGAGCTGCGGGTGGGCGGGGTGCTGCCAGAGGCCGTAGGGGCCGCGCCGGGTCTCGAGGTAGGCGACCAGGTCTCTCACTCGACGGTCCTCAGCCGAGACTCCACACCGTGAGGCCAGATCAAGGAGAAAGGCCAGGTCGAAGGTGACGTAAAAGGTGGCGAGCCCCGAGGCGGGTTCCAGCCCGACCAGCCGGGACACCTCCCAGCCGAGGGTCGCCTCATCACGGGTTTCGCGTGCCAGGAGGTGGTCGACGGCGACACGGGCCGCGGGAGATCGCTTGCGTTCGGGGTGCAGCGCGAAGCAGGCCACTGCACCGGTCGTGGCAGATCGGCAGCCCGCCCCCCGTGTGAGCCTGCGGTACTCGGGATCCTCGCCGGACGAACGGCCGTCGAGGCCGAGATCAGCCTTGTGAGATCCGGTCCAGGAGCCATCATCGAGGCGTTGGCCAGCGAGCCACTCGTAGGCGCGCTCGGCGCGCGGGTCGGTGGCGAACCCCGCAGCGGCGACTCCCCGCAACGGCAGGACCGTACGCATTGTCACGACTCTGTAGCTCTCGGCGCGGGGCAGCCCGGGGGGTGGGGCGCCTCGTCTCCGCTTGGGGGCGGGATCGCCGTCCGCGGGCTGGGTTGGCCAGGAGCCGTCCGCCTGCTGGTGGACGAAGACGTCCTCGACGGCGACCGCAGGCTCTGGGCCTCGGTAGCCGAGGTGGGCGAGCTGACACAGCAGGTAGCCCGCGGTCTGCGGGTTGCCCTTTGCGCCCTCGAGTCGGGCGAGTAGCGCTCGGACGTCATCGCTCTGATCGATCTCGGCCCGCCAGGACTTGACGTCGTCATCGTTCTCGCTGGCACCGTCGAGCTCGACCGCCGACCGCCACCGCAGCGAAGGAGACGGGTCGCCAAAAAGGAGCGCGTTGATGCTCATGCGAGGGCCTCCAGGAGGTAAGGCGCGGTCGCTGTGTTTGCCTTGGCGAGTTCTTCGGGCGGGCCCTGGAAGATGATCTCGCCTCCATCGGGCCCTGCGCCGGGACCCAGCTCGATGAGCCAATCGCAGCTCGCGAGGAGGACGGGATCGTGCTCTACGACCAGGACCGTATTGCCGGCGTCGACGATCGCTTCGAGGGCGCGAGCGAGCACACCCACGTCGGTGACCTGCAGACCGACAGTGGGTTCATCCAGAACGTAAAGCGTGTTCGCCTTGGTGGGGCGGGCCAGCTCCCTGGCCAGCTTGAGACGTTGCGCCTCGCCTCCCGAGAGACTCCAACCGGGCTGCCGAACGATCAGATAGCCCAGGCCCAGCGCGAGCGCGGGACCGCCCACGCGACCCACGGCCGCAACGTCGCCCCACTCGTCGACCACCTCGGCGATGGTGAGCGCTTCGATGTCGGCCAGGGTTCGGTCCCGCTCGACGAGGCAGGCGACCTCCCGGCGGTACCCGGACCCGGCGCAGGCGTCGCAGGTCTGGGTCACCGAGGGTAGGAAGGACATGTCCTCTCGCCAGCTGCCTCGGCCGTGGCAGCCGTCGCATCGATAGGTGAGGTCCTTGATCGTGATTCCCTGCTCTCTGGCGACCTCGCTGGCGGCGAAGGCCTTTCGCACGGTGTCGATGAGCCCGAGGAACATCCCGGGGGACGTGATTTCGGCGCGGGATTGGTCTGCCGCCACCGTACGAGCCGGCGCACCTGAAATCGAATCGTGAGCCCCAGGTTCGACACGAATGACCCCCTGGCCGGGAACATTCGTCCTCGGTCGAGCCAGCCCGAGGGCGATGGTGTCCACGACGAGAGAGGACTTGCCCGAACCGGACACGCCGCAGACGCCGACTTGCACGCCGAGCGGAACGCCGACGTCGAGGCCCCGCAGGTTGTTCTCACGTGCTCCCGTGATGCGCATCCACCCTGTCGGCTCGCGGCGACGCTCGCGACGCGGGATAGAAACGTGTCCGGCGAGCACCGCCCGCGTGACGGACTGGGCGTCGTCGAGGTCGACGAGGCGGCCCCCGGCCCGGCCTGGACCGGGGCCCAGCTCGATGACTTCGTCAGCGGCGCGGATGAAAGTTGGATCGTGTTCAACCGCGATCACGGTGTTGCCGGAGTCTCGCAGCTGCTTCAGGGTGCGAGTGAGCGCGCTTACTTCTGAGGGATGCAGGCCACGGGATGGTTCGTCCAGAAGGACGGTCATCCCGACGAGGCCTCCGCCGAGAACCGAAGCCAGTTTGATGCGCTGCGCCTCGCCGGCCGACAACGACCATGTCATCCGGCTCAACTGGAGGTAGCCGAGCCCCACGGAGCGCAGAAAGCGGAGCCGCTGTAGGGCGACCACACGTGCGTCCCGCGCGTGGTCGTCGTCCGGCTCCTGCATGGAGCCAAGCACGCTCTCGAGCTCTGAAAGCGACGCGGAGAAGAGGTCGTTGCGGTCGCGTCCTTGAACCCGGATCGTCAGGTAGGGGGCCCGCAGTCGCTTTCCGCGGCACTCCGGACATAGGAACGCCTTGGTGTCCGCGCCACCAAGGTCGTACGGGGCCCAGTGGTTCATTCCGATGAACGCGGCGTCCCCGTCCATGAAGGCACGACGGGCTTCTTCGCTCAGCTCGGACCACGGCGTGGTCCTCAGGTCGAACTGATACCGCTCAGCGAAAGCCAGCATTGAGGCATTCCCGCCGGTCCCCGGTTGACAGAAGTAGCCGACGAGCATGCCAAGCCTTCCGGCGAAGCAGTTCGCGGAGATCGGTGCGTCCGGGCGCACCAGCCACTGCTCCAAGTCGTACTCCCGAGTGACGCTCTGGCCGAGGCATCGCGGACAGGTGGCCGCCGGGGACCCCATCAGGTGGCGGGGTTCGATGGCCACGGCGCTTTCCGCGCAGTCCCCGCACTTCCAACGAGCTTCGGGCACCCGTGAGGTCGGGCGAACCTTGTCGCCGCCGCACGCGAGACACGTACGCACGCCGGCTCGCGCCATCACGAGGGAGACCAGCCGGTCGAGGTCGCTGGACTGGCCGACAGTGGCTCGCGCGACGTGGGCAAGAACGAGGTCCGGCCGATTCGTGAAGGCGTTGCTGGCGTCGATGATCATCGTCGGGCCAAGCCCGTTCAGGGAGTCGACGGGGGCCTCCGGTCCCTCGCGCACCGACTGACGCTCGTACACCGACAGGCACTCGAGCAGCCGCCGGGTTGCCTCGGCTGCGACGACGTCGTGGACCAATGACGACTTTCCGGACCCCGAGACTCCGGTAACGACCGTGAACCTGCCCTTGGTGAAGTCGACGTCGACACCCTTGAGGTTGTGGGCTCGGGCCCCGCGCACGCGGATGGCCTCGCTCGACCGACGCCGGGGGCGCGGCTTGGCCCGGGGAATGACACTTGGTCGCTCCGTGCCCCCAGGGGCGCCGCAGTGCATCAGGCGTCCTCCGTCGGGTCCGCCTCCAGGGCCCAGGTCGATGCGCCAGTCCGCGTGCCGGATCAGGTCGGCTTGGTGTTCGACGACCACCACCGTGCAGCCGTTGTCCGTCAGTCGATCTAGCACCTCGAGGAGTCGGTCCAGATCTGCGGGGTGCAAGCCGGTGGTCGGCTCGTCGAGCAGCACGAGGTCGCCGGACCTGGCCTTGGTCATTTCACGGGCGAGCCGCACTCGTTGGGCTTCCCCGCCCGAAAGGCCCGGCGACGGCTGGCCCAACGTCACATACCCCAGACCTACGTCCAGCAGCGTGTCGAGGATGCGCGTCACCGCGCGGTGTTCGGCGAACAGGGAGCGCGCCTCGTCGACACTGCACGCCAGCACATCCGCGATGGACATACCTTTCCAGGTCGCTTCGAGGACCTCCGGGCGGTACCGCCGGCCGTCGCAAACCTCGCACGGAATCCACATGGACGCGACATAGCGGATCCCGATCTCAACCGCGCCGGTGCCCTCGCACTCCGCGCAGGCCCCCTCGGGCCGGTTGAAGGTGAATTCGGAGGGCGAGCGGCCCGTCTCGGCGGCGAACACGTCGCGAATGTGGTCGAACACCTTGGTGTAGGTGGCCGGGTTCGACCGTGGGTTGTTGCCCAGCGGCGCCTGGTCCACCGCCAGAACTCGCATCGCCGGCGCTTGGAACGTGGCACACCCCACCGGCCCCCGCTCGCGCAGAGAGGCCAGAAGGACGTCACGCGACAGCGTCGTCTTGCCTGCCCCGGACGGACCCGTGATCACGGTGAGCGAGCCGAGAGGAATCTCGCAGTCGATGCTGTGCAGGTTGCGCAGGTCCGCACCGGAGATACGGATCCTTTCGTCAGTGAGAAGCCGGCGCTCCCGGCGCTCGCGGACAACCGCCGAGAAGCCGCGACCGGACGCAGTGTCGGCCTGCCACAGTTCGGCCGGAGCCCCTTGAAAGACCAGTCGCCCGCCCCCGCCTCCTCCTCCCGGGCCGATCTCGACGACATCGTCGGCCATCGCGATGGCCACCGGGTCGTGCTCGACCATCACCACCGGACCGGGCAGCGAGGCGATGGCGTCCAGCAGCCGCTTCAGATCGCTGTGATGCAGCCCGATGGTCGGCTCGTCGAGAACGTGCAGGAGGTCCTCGAGCCGCCCGGAGAGCACCACCGCGAGCCGGGTGCGCTGGGCCTCGCCCCGCGACAGCGTCGGCAGCGGGCGGTCGAGAGTGAGGTGGCCGAGTCCCAGCGTGATCAGCGGACGCAGCCGCCGCCGCAACTCGTCCTGGACTCGCAGGGCGCGCGGACCAATGCGCAGCTCCTCTACGAACTCGAGAGCCTCCCTCACCGACCGGGTCATCAGTTCGGGAAGGGTGGCGCCGGCTATGCGGTGCGAGGACGTGTCCGAATCATCATGAAAGGCGGACGGAGGGAGCGGTCGCACCCAGGCCCCGCAGCCCGGGCAGATCGGCGCCCGCAGAACAGGTGTACCCCCGAGGCGAAGCTCGGGTTTGCCCAGCGCGTCCGCGAGCTCGAGCGTCGCGCGGACCTCTGCCGGGCCCATGCCCGCAGAAAGCGTGGCCACTCGGACCACCACTTCGTGTTGAGACGCCGGTTCAAGCCGAGGGACGCGACTCGACGTCCTCGCCGCCCACGGCCTCCCATCGACGGTGACCTCCGAGAACTGCCCCCGCAATCCGCGAAGCAGACGCGCGTGGCTACCGGTCAACCCACGCACCAGCGCGACGTCGATCGGGAGGGTCCTGGCTCTATTCAGCATGTCCAGCGCCACCGCGAGGCGCTCCTCCTGGGAAAGCGCCCGCACCGGGACGCCACAGCGTGGACAACTGACGTCTGCGAACCGGGAATACAGAATCCTCAGAAACGGGTGCAGCCCAACCGACGTAGCGACCGTCGATGCCGGGTTGACGTTCAGCACGTTCTGGGCGACCGCAACCGCTGGTCCCAGCCCGTCAATCCGGCGAACGTGCGCGGCCGGGAGCCGGACTCCGCCACTGCCCCGGGCCAGCGACTCGACAAACCGCCGCCGCGCCTCCGCATAGACCACGTCGAAGACAAGCGAGGACTTCCCCGACCCGGACACACCGACGACGGCAGTCAGCCCCGGACCAAAGGTCACGTCGATGTCGCGCAGGTTGTGCTCTGCCGCACCGAAGACGTTGAGTTCGCCCTTCACCCGCTCATTGTGGCTCGCGGTCAGCAGGGCTGGACTCAGCGAGAAGCCGTGGACTCAGTCCGGGCGCACCCGTCCCATCACCAGGACCGGGTCTGCCTCCGGACGCGACTTCCAGCCCTTGAGCAGAAGCCTCCACCCCCGTTTGCCGTAGAGCCTGGCTGCCGCGGGGGGGCCGAGTTCGTTGCTGGACAGGATCCCGGTCCTGCAGTCGAATCCATCCACCAGCGCATCGTGGAGGGCTCCGCCGAGGCCCCTGCCGCGGTACTCCGGCAGCAGCGCGAGCTCCATGAGGTTAAAGCAGTCCTCCGTCCACTCCGGCGGCAGGCTCTGCTCGACCATGTGGCAGAAGTACGCCTCGCGGTCCCAAGGCCGGGCCAGGGTGAAGCCGACGACGCGGTCGGCGTCCATGGCCAGGATCAGGCTGCGGCCGGGCCTGTCCAGCTCGTCTGGGAGCCGGTCGGCAAACGACCGCGCCCAGCGGGGGTGCTCGTTCCATGGAGGCTCGCCGAAGACCCGCCGGTAAACGGCGATGATCCCGCTCCGCACAGAGGCAAGATCAGCCGCCCGAATGGGAGTCAGGACGACGCCTGATCGCTGCACGGTGGTAACGATGCGCCCTCCTCGGATAGTCGATGACATGCCGCTGAATCGTGAAACCGGACGGGCCCGAAACTGGCCCCAGGGGGGGTGGCGGAGGGGCCTCCGCCCGGCCCCTTTGTCCTCCAGGCGGAGACTAGCAGCCGGTAGTGACAATCCTGTCGTGTGAGAGCCGCAGCCGCGACCCCCCGGACCGACAGGACGCAGTGCCGGCACTCGTCTCCTGAGCCTTCTGGACCCGGGGCACCGGGACAACGATACTGTGGCCGCGAACGGAGAACACACTGACAACCCACATCAATTGAGCATGCGTCGAAGGCTTCTGACGGCGGCCCCCGTGATACCGGTTGTCCTGCTACTGGCCGGGTTCGGGGCCCTAATCGCCGACGGCCAGCGCGACAGCCGTCGCGCACTGGACGAGCGTTTCGCCACCCGCACTTCGATCGCCGCGACGTTTCTGGAAGCTTGGACGGACCAGGTCCTGGAAGACGAGGTCCGTGAAGCCCTCGAGCACCTCGGGGGCGAGAAGCTGACCTACGACGACCTGTACCGCGTCACCGACGAGTTTGACTATCCCGCGGCAGTGATTCTCGACTCCCTTGGCCAGCTCATCCAGGTGCTGCCCCCGAGCCCAGGCCTGCTCGGCCGGGACCTGACTCCCCAGTATCGTCACCTGCGTGAGGCCGTAGCCGGGCGCCCGGCGGTTTCGGATGTGGTCCTTTCGGCCGCGGAGAAGCAGCCTGTGGTGGCATTCGCCGTCCCGTACGAAACTGCCTACGGCCGGCGCGTGTTCAGCGGAGCCTCGCTGGTGAGCGACACGCCACTGGGGCCATTTCTCGCCAGCATGCTTCCCATCAAGAGCAGCGGCGCGTACCTGGTGGACGGCAGCGGCGTGATCATCTCGTCCAACCTCGGCCGCCCCTCGGGTCGGGAGACGTTGAAGCAGCGAGACCCCGCTCTGGCTGCGGCAGGCGGACGGACCGGCTTTTACACCCGCGCCGGCGAGCGGCACTTCTATGCGATGGCGCCTGTGGGAGGAACGCAGTGGAAGGTGTTCGCAAGCGTCCCGACCTCGACGCTGTACGAGCCCCTGAGTGGCGAGGCTGAATGGGTCTCGTGGCTCGTACTGGCTGCGCTCTGCGCCAGTGCCCTGGTCGCGGGATGGCTGGCGGTAAGGGTTGCTCGGCACCGTCGGCGCCTCATCGAGACGAACGCACAGAGCAGCGCGGCGCTGGAAGAGCAGGAGCGACTCAACCGCGCGCTCCACGATTTCTCCGGGCACGTCGCGCACGACCTCCGCAACCCACTTGCCAAGATCAACATGTGGTCTCGCATGCTCGACCGTCCCGAACTTCCCGAATCCACCCGCAGCGAAGCGGTCGCGGCAATCCAGAGATCGAGCGATGAAGGGGCACAGCTGGTGACCGACCTACTCGAGCTGGCGGTGGCCAGCGGGACGCCGAAGCGGGAGCCGCTCGCGTTCGGGGACCTCTCCGCCGAAGCAGCCACGGGGGTGGACGGAATAGCTCTGAACATCGAGAACAGCGCGACCATCTCGGCGGACAGGGTGGCGCTGCGTCAGGCGATTCGCAACCTCCTCGCGAATGCGTCCGCTCACGGACGTCGCGACGGCGTGGCCGAGGTCACGTTGCGCTGCGTGGAGGTTTCGGAGGGGTGGAAGCTGGAGGTCGAGGACCGGGGGCCCGGCATCGCACCGGGACAGGCGGAGAAGCTGTTCGCCCCATTCACGCGCGGCGAGGCATCGTCCGGCACCGGCCTCGGCCTCGCAATAGTCAGAGCAACCGCCGAAGCCCATGGCGGACGGGTTTGGCATGAGCCGGGAGATCAGGGCGGGTCGCGCTTCTGCCTGCTGATCTGCAAGCCGGGGTCGAAACCCGGGCCGGATGGCTCCCAGCCGGAGTTCGGCGCCACCGTCACGTCCCGGGGCTAGACCCCGGTCGGGAAGGTCTCGGCCTCGTCGGGGTCCCCGGAGTTGCTCCCGTCCAGAGGCCGGACCGCCGTGGTCTCGTCGAGGTGTACCACCGCGTCGAACTGCCGGACCAGGACCGCGTTGAAGTAGTGGCTGGCGCACTCGGTCTGCGGCATGTAGATGACCCCGATGGCGCGCTCAAGGCGTGGGGGGTCCAGGGCGACGGCGGCCGGTCCGTCGTCGCGGAGCATGAGCCAGAAATCGCCGCGTCCGGTCTCGTGAAGGAGTTCCTCGTACGAACCGTGCAGGGCCGGACTGACCACCTTTGTCTCCACCGGACCCCCCCAGGCCGACGCGGCCGAGACCGTCCCTGTGTAGGTGGTGAACCCGACGATGAAAACCTCGTGCCCGAACCGGTCTCGCGCGAGCTGGCCCAGGCTCAGCTCCCCCAGCGCCGAACCCTCGGTGGCGCGGGCATCCCCAACGTGGGAGTTGTGGGCCCACACGACGACCCGGGAGCCGGAGCCGAGGTGATCCATCAGGTCGGTCAGGGTGTCTGCCATGTGGGTGTCTCGCAGGTTCCACGACTCGGCCCCCCCGCGGAACATCGTCCGGTAGTAGGCCTCGGCGTCCACGACCAGCCGTGCGTTCTGCTCGGCGTGGAACTGCTCGTCGGATGACTCCCCCGAGGCGCGTTCGGACGACGCTCCTCGCTCCAGGAGCTCCCGCAGCTGGGCGAGAACCTGCGGCTCGCACGGCTCGGCCATGCCACGGCTCGCCGCGTACCCGTACGCCTGGACGTCGTGGCCGAACCTGTCGAGGCACGCGTATCGCTCGTGGGCCCGGCGGGCGGCATCGGGGTCCACTTTCTCGAGGTAGTCCAGGACCAGGTTCATCGAGGTGTGCAGGCTGTACAGGTCCAGGCCGTAGAAGCCCGTCTGCTGCGAAGTGGCGCGATTGTGGCCGCGCAGCCACTCCACGAACTCGAGGACGTCGTGGTTGCGCCACAACCAAGCCGGGAAGCGCGTGAACCCGGACAGCGCGGCCGACGCGTCACGGTCGTCGCTGGACCCCCGCACATAGCAGTTCACTCGGTAGGCGTCCGGCCAGTCCGCCTCGACGGCCACCGCCGAGAAGCCGCACTCCTCGATCAGCCGCCGCGTGATGCGGCACCGTTCCCGGTAGAACTCGTGGGTACCGTGGGAGGCCTCGCCGAGCAGGACGACGCGGGCGCCGGAGCAGGCGGAGATCAAGTCGTCGTAGTCGCCCTCGGCCCCCGACACCGGCCGGGCCCCTTGGGCGACCGCACGCGCCAAAGCATTTGGCTCCGCCATGCCGGACACCTACCCGCTCGTGGCGCCTGCCGAACTTCAGCCTCCGGCCTGCGGGTGGTCCGGGTTCGGCTGTGCGTGTAGAAGCGGACAGATCCGGCCGGGTCGCGCCTCGAAGCGCCGGGCTTAGGACCTACGGGATCGACAGGGGGGTCACGCGGTACCCGGTGGTCTGGTTGGAGCTGAAATACATGGATCCCGACCCGGGCGACTGCGTCTCGATCCAGTTGCACACGATCCCCGACCCGATCGCGGCGCGGGAGACACTGGAAGACTCATGCCTCGACAGGTCGGCCGAGGGGTATGTGGGGCTGGGATTCGCGCTGGCGGACACAGCCGTATCGCCGGAGGCCACCGACGCGTAGGGCCGGTACGGAGAGCCGTACGCGTACACCCGGGGATAGGGGTCTGACCCGCTGTACGTGTCGGTTGCCCTCGCGGTGGCGCTCACCGTGCAGGTCTCGTTCTCGCCGCTGAGCTCGATGTTGAAGGTCGCGGTACCGGCGGTGGCGTCCATCGAGAACTCAGCCGCGTCAGCAGGTCCGCTGAAGGTCTCGCTGTAGGCGTCCTGGCAGTCCTGGCCGGAGGCGTTGCATGTTCTGACCGAGCGGGAGGCCGAGACGCTCCGTGACTCGTAGCCGCCGTAGCGCTGGATCCGGCCGCACAGTTGAATGGAGCCCTGTTCGGCCCCCTGGTAGTCGTACCAGTACAGACACATGCTGCTGCTGGACCCCCCGTACTGGTACTCGCTCACGGGAGCGGCGCCGGCAGGGACCGGTGCAGAGAACAGAACCGCCGCAACGGCGAGAGTCCCGATGAGTCCACGCATTGTCGTATCTCCGGTTGCATCTGGATAGGCCTGTCGCATTGTTCGACGCTCCCCGGCTGTTTCCTCCCCAGGCTCCAGGGCGGCCCATAGGATCCCTGGATGCCACAGGAACGCTTTGCCGCGCAGTTCGACGCCAACCGGCTCCTCTGGGACGCGCGCGTCCCGGTCCACCTCGCCACCTATGGGTCGGTTGGCACTGTCCGGCGCGGGGGCCTCAGCATCGGCCCCCCGGCCATCGACGAGATCGGACCGGTCGAGGGCAAGGACCTGCTGCACCTGCAATGCCACTTCGGGCTCGACACGATCTCCCTCGCCCGCCTCGGCGCCCGGGTCACCGGCGTGGACCTGTCCCCGGAGTCGATCCGCGCGGCGCGGGAGCTCGCCGCTGAGCTGGGGGTCGAAGCCGCGTTCGTAGAGGCCAACGTGTACGACGTCCCGGACGTCGTCCCGGACCGGTTCGACTACGTCTTCACCTCCATCGGCGTGCTGTGGTGGCTCCCGGACCTGCTGCGTTGGGCACAGGTCGTAGCCTCGATGCTGCGGCCCGGCGGCACCTTCTACATCTGCGAGATCCACCCGGTGGCCTCCTCGCTGGAAGTGCGCGAGGGCCGCTTTGTCCTGACTCATGACTACTTCGGCTCCGGCGAGCCGCTGAGGTTCGAGACCGACAGGACCTATACCGACCCCGACGTGGAGGTCGAGCCCAACGTCGAGTACGGCTGGGAGCACCCGCTGTCGGAGGTGGTCAATTCACTTCTGCAGGCGGGCCTTCGGATCGAGTTCCTCAACGAGCACCCCTTCTCGGCCTACCGCAATTGGCCGGAGCTGGAGGAGGACGAATCCGGATGGCGGCTGCCGGGTGCCCCACCGGCGCCGCTCCTGTTCTCGCTCAGGGCCACTGCCCCCTAAAAGGATCGTGGGACCGCGGCGGCGAACCATCCCCATGTGAAGAAGCTCGCTCTCCTGGCTGTGCTCCTGCTCGCCCCCCTGCTGCCGGCCGCCCCGGCGCGGTCGGCGGCGCTCGAGCTTGTCGGGGACGAGGTGCTGTCCGCCGACGGGCGGCTTCACGAGCTCACGCTCGCCAGTCCGGCTCTCGAACGGCAGACGAAGGTCCGGGTCCTGCTGCCGGCGGCCTACGGCGCCGACGGCCGGAGGTTCCCCGTGTTCTTCCTGCTGCACGGAGCAGGAGACAACCACGCTCGCTGGACCAACGTCACCGACGTCGAGGAGCTCACGGCGGACAAGAACCTGATCGTCGTCATGCCCGACGGCGGCAGCGGCAGCAACTCTGGCTGGTATTCGGACGGAGTCGCCGGTCCGGCCTGGGCGACCTACCACATCGGCGAACTTCTTCCTTTCATCGACTCCCACTACGACACCGTCGGCACCCGCGAGGGCCGCGCCATCGCCGGACTGTCCATCGGAGGGTTCGGGGCCATGTCCTACGCGGCACGGCACCCGGACCTGTTCGGCGTCGCAGGCTCCTTCTCCGGACTCGTCGACTCCACCCTGGCGGGTCCGGCCCAGGCCGCGGCGTACGCCGCGCTCAACGAGCGTTACGGGACGCCCGACAACCGCGTGTGGGGTGACTACTCCACAAACGAGCTGACCTGGCGCGAGCACAACCCGCCGGACCTTTCGACCAACCTGCGGAACACGGTTCTGTCGCTTGCGACCGGCAACGGTGTCCCCATGCCGAACGACCCGCCACTGAGCGTGCCGGCGGAGGCCGCCCTGTACCCCATGAACCAGTCCCTGCACGCGGACCTGACGCTGGAGGGCAAAAACCACGTCTGGCGGGACCGCGGCTACGGGACCCACGAGTGGAACTACTGGCAGGCCGACCTGCACGCGTTCGTGAACGACGTCCTGATGCCGGCATTGGATCGGCCTCCGGCCCGGCCCCCGTGGTTCTCCTACCGCAGCGCGAGGGACTCTTTCGCCGTGTGGGGCTGGTCGTTCCAGGCGCAGCGTCAGGCTCGCGAGTTCGTGGACGTGACCGACGCCTCCGCCGGCGGCCTCACCGCCCGCGGCAGCGGGTCGCTGCGGGTGACGACACCGGGGCTGTACACGCCGGGGGCCGAGTACGAGGTGCAGTCAGACTGGTCGAAGGTGGGCGGCTCCCACGAGTCTTCGGCGGGGCCCGTCGTGGCCGATGCGTCCGGCAGGCTCACCTACACGGTGGACCTCGGCCCCCCGCACAAGTTCCAGCAGTACACGCGGGAAGCCGTCCTGGACGAGGCCCTGGCCGGTCCGGACCACTGGCGAACAGTGAAGGTCACGATCGTCCGTCCGGTCCCGTAGCGGCGACACTGGCAACCTGACTTAGTCCCCTCTCCGGGAGAAACAGTGACCAGACCGTCCGTCCGGGAACGCCTGCGGTACCGGTTCGACAGCTTCATGTCCCGCGGCACCCCCGCGCTGGTCGGCGGACTGGCGCTGGTGTCGCTGTCGATAGTCCTGGCGGTCGCCACCTTCGTCGCGGTCACCGGCGCGGCTCGCTCACGGGAGCCGGGGGTCGGGTTCCCGACGCTTCTGTGGCGCAGCCTCATGCGCACGCTGGACCCGGGCACGATGGGAGGCGACGAGGGGACGGCGCTTTACCTGGCCTCCATGCTGGCCGTGACGCTGGGCGGGATCTTCGTGATCAGCGCGCTGATCGGAGTCCTTTCGACAGGGTTGGAAGCCCGCCTGGCGCAGCTTCGCAAGGGACGCTCCCGCGTCCTGGAGCACGGACACACCGTCGTCCTCGGCTGGTCGCAGGCGGCGCTGACGGTTCTGTCCGAGCTGGTGGTGGCCAATGCCAACCAGAGGCGGTCGTGCGTGGTGGTCCTGGCCGACCGGGACAAGGTCGAGATGGAAGAGGAGATCGCCGCGAAGCTGCCCGACTGCGGCCGGACCAGGATCGTCGTCCGCCACGGCTCCCCCATGGACCAGCGCGACATCGACATCGCAAGCGTGCAGACGTCCAGGTCGATCGTCGTGCTGGCCCCCGAGGTCGGGGACCCCGACGCGCAGGTGATCAAGACTCTGCTGGCGATCATCAACGACCCGGACCGGCGGCCGGACCCGTACCACGTCGTCGTCCAGCTGCACGAGGCGGCCAACATCGAGGTGGCCCGGATGATCGCCGGGAACGAAGTCGAGGTCGTGGACGGCGACTCCGTCATCGCGCGCATCACCGCCCAGGCGTGCCGCCAGTCCGGACTCTCTTCGGTCTATGCCGAGCTGCTGGACTTCGCCGGAGACGAGATCTACGTGGCACCCGTCCAGGGACTGCAGGGCCGCACTTTCGCCGACGCCCTGCTCGCTTTCGAGGACGCAGCCGTCATCGGGCTGCTGTCCGACGGCCGGCCACTGCTCAACCCGCCCATGGACTCGGCGATCAAGGCCGACGACCGCGTGATCGCGATCGCGCCGGACGACGACAGGATCCGCACCTCCCCCCGGCCCCCGCAGATTCACACGAATGCCATTCGCGAGGCCACGCCCGTTGCCGGAGCCCCGGAGCGGACGCTGCTCCTGGGGTGGAACCGGCGGGCATCGGCGATCCTGCGCGAGTTGGACGGCTACGTCGCGCCGGGGTCCGAGTGCCTCGTCGTGTCGGCAGTGCCGGCCGACGGGCAGCGCGAACCGCTCACCAACACGGCGCTGTCCGTCCGCGAAGCCGACACGACCGACCGGCGCGTGCTCGACGCCCTGGACGCCCCGAGCTTCGACCATGTGATCGTCCTGTGCTACTCGGAAGCACTCGAGTCCCAGCAGGCCGACGCGCGGACTCTCGTCACCCTGCTTCACCTGCGCGACATCGCGTCCAAGTCGCAGGGGACGTTCTCACTGGTGAGCGAGATGATGGACGTCCGCAACCGTGACCTTGCCGAGGCCGCGCGCGCCGACGACTTCATCGTCAGCAACCGACTGGTGAGCCTGCTCGTCACGCAGATCTCCGAGAACAAGCACCTGGGTGCGATCTTCCGCGACCTGTTCGACGAACAGGGGGCCGAGATCTACCTCAAGCCGGCGGCCGACTACGTCGCGACCGGCTCGCCGGTGAACTTCGCGACGATCGTGCACGCCGCCCTCATCCGGGGCGAGGTCGCGATCGGACTTCGCCACGCCTCCGCGGCTTCCGACTCAGCGCGGCACTACGGGGTCTCCCTGAACCCGCCGAAGGGGGCCGAAGTCACCTTGTCGGAGGACGACCGGGTCATCGTCCTCAGCAACACCTGACCCTCAAACGAGAAGCCGGGGCGGTCTCCCCAACACGCGTCACACAGAAGCGTAACATCTTGGTTACTCTTACTGCAGATCATGGGCAGCCGACCTGTCGAAATTGGGCCCACTCGTTCGTCCTATTGGCAAAGACGCCGCGACCAAGGAGGCCGGGATGGCTGAGTTCATGATCTTCATGCGCGAAAACGACGACGCTTGGGCGAAGATGCCGCCGGAGCGCCAGCAGGAGCTGATGAAGGGGTACTTCGCGTGGGTGGACGACCTGCGTAAGCGCGACATCATGCGCGGAGGCAACGCGCTGAACAACCAGGCGCGCCTCCTGCGCCTCGTGGACGGCGAGGTCGTGGATGGCCCGTTCACGGAGACCAAGGAGGTGCTCACGGGCTACTTCGTCATAGAGGCGGACTCCTTTGAGGCCGCGGTCGACATCGCCAAGGGGTGCCCCGCCCTGTTCCACGGGGAGACGGTGGAGCTGCGGATGGTGGGCCATTAGCTCCAGCAACCCAGGCGGACTGGACTCCCTCGCGGCCCACTTCTTCCGAGAGGAGTACGGGCGGCTGGTGGGGCGGCTGGTCAGGGTCCTGGGCCCGGACCACCTGGGCCTCGCGGAGGACGCCGTCCAGGAGGCGCTCGCGTCTGCCGTCCGGACGTGGCCGCTGCGAGGCGTGCCAGACGACCCCGCGGCCTGGCTGGCGACCGTCGCCCGCAACGCGGCAACCGACGCCGTCCGCCGGTCGGCTCGTCTGTCGGCGGCGCTGCGGTCGCTGGCAGCGGAGGGGACGGACGGGGCGCCGGTGTCGCCGGAGGCCGATCAGCTGGACCTGGCATTCCTGTGCTGCCACCCCAGGCTCCCGCGATCGGAGCGCGTCGTACTCACGCTGAAAGTGGTCGCTGGTTTCGGCACCGACGAGGTCGCCGCGGCCTTTCTGGTGCCGGTTGCGACCGTCGCTCAACGCATCGTCCGGGCAAAGCGCCGTATCCGCGACCAGGGGCTCACTCTGGACGGCTCATCTGAGGCATCGATCGTAGAGCGGCTCCCGTCCGTTCTCGACGTGATCTACCTCGTTTTCAACCACGGGTACACCATCGGCCCGGGAGAAGCCGGACTCCGGACGGAGTTCGCCGGCGAAGCGCTGCGTCTGCTCGAGATCCTGGCGGCGCGCCACCCCCGCCCGGAGGTCCACGCCCTGGCGGCGCTGTGCTGGCTGCAGTCGTCGCGCTTTGAAGCGCGCATCGACCCGGCCGGCGTTTCGGTTCCCTTGCGCGACCAGGACCGCAGCCGGTGGGACGGACAACGGATCGGCCGCGGCCTCCATCACCTGAGCCTTGCGGGACGCGGCGAGACACTGTCGGACTTCCACCTGCTCGCCGGGATCGCCGCATGCCACGCCGTCGGCTCCGGCGAGACGACGGACTGGGCCCGCGTCCTGGACCTCTACGACACGCTGCTGTCCAGGACCGACACCCCGGTAGCCGCGCTGAACCGCATAGTGGCGTGGTCGATGGTCCACGGAGCAAGTGAGGCGCTCCCACTTCTCGACGACCTCGACCGGACATCCACGCGGCCCCCGCGGCACCTGATGCAGGCCGCGCGCGCCGACCTGCTGGAGCGCGCAGGCCGCGCAGCCGACGCCGCAGGTGAGTTTCAACGAGCCGCGCAGATCGCTCCGAACGAGCCGGAGAGGCTCTCGCTTCTCCGGCGCGCCTCGGCTGCCCACGACACACGATGAGGAGGTTCTGGTGAGAAAGGTCAACACGATCTTCACGTGGTGCAACGACATCGAGTCGATGCGCAGGTTCTACACGGACCTGCTCGGCCTGCAGGAGACGTTCTACGACGCCGAGCGCGGGTGGCTGAGCCACCAGGTGCAGGACACGCTGCTGGTGTTCACTCGGGCGCCGAGCGAGCTGCCGGTGATCGACGAGTGGCCGATGACGCCGGCCCGCGAGGGAGGCAGGGTCTATGCGAGCTCCTGGGTCCTGGAGGTCGGTCCGGATGAGTTCGACGCCGTGGTCGAAAAGCTGTCCGGGGCGGGAGTTGAGTGCTGGGGGCCGCCTGCCGACAGGTCCGGAGGGCGCGATTTCTTCGTGCGCGACCCGATGGGCACGACGGTGGAGGTCTATGCGGCTTCGGAGCCTGCGGGCTAGAGGACTGGAGGAAACACGTGGCCGGAAAGATCGTGTGGTTCGAGATCCCCGTGAGCGACCCGCAGCGGGCGATGAGCTTTTACGGCGAACTCATGGGGTGGAGCTTCCAGAAGTGGGACGAATTCGCGCAGGACTACTGGCTCATCGAGCCTTCCCAGGAGATAGGAGTGGGGGGCGGCATGCTCACCCCGCGCGACGGAGCCGCTCCCGGGCCGGGTCCGGTCGCCTACTTCGAGGTGCCGTCACTGGCCACGGCCACGGCGGACGCGGTGAGGCTCGGGGGGTCGGTTGTGCAGGAGCCGCGTGAGATCTCGGCGGAAGCGGGATGGTCGGCGATCCTTCAGGACACCGAAGGCAACCGGCTCGGAGTCTGGGCCCCCACCTCCGGCTGATCCAGTCTCCTGCGCGCCACCGCCTGACGGAGGCAGGCGATCACGTCCGGATCAGCTGCCACGGCCGTTCGTCGTAGCGGACCAGCCCCTCGTCGTCGACCCATGCCGACGCGGTGATTCGTCCGAGCAGAACGTGGTCGAAGCGCCGGGTGGCCACCTTCCGCCGCCCGACGGTCAGGGTCTCCTCGCCGGCAAAGACGACTGCGCGGCCCAGACCGCATCGTCCGGACAGCTCGTCGAGCGGGGTGTACTGGAAGGCCATGCCCTCGGCCCCCTGCATCAGGACGGGCAGGTAACGCGCCGCCAGAGCCGGGAAAGCATCGTCCGGAGCCTCGGCGACGACGCGGCCGTCCGGCGTCAGCGTCTGCCACGTCCCCTTCGTGCGGACGCGACTCCCCCGCCGCTCCTCGGACTTCACCTCGTCGCGGACCGCGAACCCGCGAGGACGCGGCGATCCGTCTGATACCGAGAACTCCTCGGTGACTGTGATGTGGGTTGTCCCGTAGTTCTCCCACTGCGACTCGAGCTCGAAGACCACGCTCTTGGAGTCGGACGTCCAAACGTGCCGTTCCTCGCCGGTCTGCTTGCCTCTGAGGTCGTTCATCCGGAACGTGGCTTCGCGTCGTGAGGCGATCCGGGACAGGTCGAACACCGGTGCGGTTCCTGACGGACGAAGCTCGACAGGCGCGCCCTTTCGCACCTGCAGCAGGGGAGCCGATGCGGCGGCGATCCAACTGCGTCCGCTGCGGACGGTCCGTCGCTTTCCGCCACGCAGCACCGTGAACTCCACCGGCTCGTTGCCGACCGAGCAATGCACGCGGTAGTAGCCGTCCCAGTCGGTGACGCGGGTGCCGGCGAACTCCACCACGACGTCGCCCTCGGCGAATCCGGAGGCCTCCAGGCCGCCGCGGTCGGACGCGAGGTGCACGAGCACGCCGTCTTCCGGCGGCTTGCGCAGGACCTTCAAGACGGCCGGAGAAAGGGACAGAGCCGGGAGGACGCCGGACGACTTGGCCTTGGGTTCCCTGGTCTTCGGCGGCACGGACGTGGGGGCCGAGGCGTATGCGTGCAGGATCTCGTCCCAGCCGGCCGAGAAGTCGCTGCGGAAGTCCGGACCCCACTTGCCGATGCGCTCCCAGCCGCTGTGCACGAGACGGACTTCCGTCCCGCCGTCGCTCTCCTCAAAGGTGACGACGACGTCGGTGTTGCCGTCCCACTGCGGCATCGTCCAGGTGAAGGCGACGCGGCGAGGCGGCTCCCAGTCGGTGACGGTCCCGATGACGAAGTCCTGGCCGGACTTCGTCCGGTGCATCAGCCGTCCTCCCACCGACGGCTCGAAGACGACGTCCGCACCGGGTCCGGCCGGTGAGTAGGACATTGGCCACCACTGCCCCATGCCTTCGGTAAAGACCTTGAAGGCGACATCGGCGGGCTTCGTCACCCTCACCGTCTTCACGATCTCCGCGAGCTTTGTCCGCCTCGCCGTCTGCTTTGTCGTCACTGGTCCTCCACCTTTCGTACGAACGAATCCAGGGCCTCGTCCCACATCCGGCTGTGGTGGTCGATCCACCGCTTCACCTCGTCGAAGGCGTGGGGGGTGAGGCGGTAGATCCTCTCCCGGCCTTTGGGCACGGCCTCAGCGATGCCGGCCTCCCGGAGCACCCGCAGGTGCCGCGCCACGGCGGGCCGGCTCACGGGAAAGCATCGGGACAGGTCGGTCGCGCGCTGAGGGCCGTCCACCAGCCGCGCGACTATCTCCCTGCGGGTGGGGTCCGACAGCGCAGCGAATGCGTCATTGAGAGGCATGGACGAAGCGTAACCGTTTAGTTACATGTTGTCCAGCGGCTCCTCTGGGACGGAGGCGGCCGCGCCGCCATAGTCTCACCGGGTGCGGGAAGTCCGGCGGTTGGTTCCGAGCGACTTCGACCAGTACTACGAGACGCGGCTGGCGGCGCTGGTCGAGTCTCCTGCCGCCTACGCCACGGACGCGGAGGCATGGCGCACCGCTTCCCGGAGCACGATCGAACGGCACCTGCAGAGGAGTGCCGACGAGCCGGGCTCGCCAATCCTGGGAGCCTGGGAACAGGACGACCTCATCGGGCTGGTCGGGATCAGCCGCGAGCAGCGGCCGTCGGTGGCGCACAAGGCGGGGCTGTGGGGGTGGCACGTGCGTCCTGAGTTTCGCCACCAGGGCGTGGGCCGGTCACTGGTGACCGCCGCGATCTCGGCGGCGAGAACCGCAGAGGGCCTGCGGCAGCTGCGCGCCGTGGTGCCGGCCTCCGGCGCCGCAGCCCTGTCGCTGCTGGAGAGCGAGGGCTTCAAGCGCTTCGGCCTCGAACCCGACGCCCGACGCATGGACACCGGCTTCGTGGACCAGGTGTACCTCTGGTACCTGCTCGAGGCTGATCGCGTCTAGGACCGGGCCAACGCAGCGTCGACGAAGGCTGCGGATGCGTCGTGGATCTGCTGCGCCGAAACGTGACGCTCCTGCATGCCCACGTGACCGACCACGCCCAGAGGGTATGGGCTGAGGGTGGTCACCTCTTACTGCGGGGGCCCCACGGGGTCGGGCTGCATCGGCGCGGGCCGCGGGGCACGGATGCCGGAACTACCGTCAGGAGGCGTGTCGCCCATCGCCGCGGTCGAGGTCGCCGAGTAGACCGCGCGGAAAACCTGCCCTGATGTGCCAAGGGTTCCCGCGTCCACACCGTTGACCTTGAGGCGCACGCCGCCCGCATTTCCGATGACGACCGACAGCCTCGGCCCGTGAAAGGTCTTCGTCTCACCGGGCTGCAAAGTGGAGGTGAAGATCCTGGATTCCGTCGCGTAGGGCGAACCCGTATGCGGGGTCGCAATCGCGTCGACGCTCACCCAGGCAGCCTCCGAGGCCGAGATCTCGAGCGACGCCAGCTTCTGACATGCGCGGGTCGTTACCTCGCCGGACATGGAGGTGACAGGCGGTCGCGGGTAGCTGTTCGACTGGCCGGAGGCTCCGCTCGCCGACCGTGATTCCTGAACGGGGATCGGTCGCCCCAGGCGGTCGAACAACAGCACGTTCTCCAGCGGGGTGCCGTCGGCTCCGTAGGGACAGATCTGGGATTGGGACGTATGCGAGATCTCCGGCGGTATCACGCGGAATTGACCAAACGCCCGTCCATACCCGGAACTTCGGCCCCCTTCATAGGCGGCCATGGCGACCACCACGACGACGCCCAATACGAGCACCCGGCGGACCCAAGGCCGTCTCGTCAGGCCTTGTATGGCGCCGCGGGCCCAGCGCACGGGCGGGGCGTCAGCGACTTTCCTGAACGCGCGGGTCGCGGCTCGTGGGCGGCGCAAACCCATCGCCTCCGCCGGCTCCCGTGCGGGAAGTCCGGCCGACGCCCGCAGCTCGGCCGCGTAGGAGGCCGGGGGGCCGAGGCGGTCCTGGAGGGTGCCTTCGCCCTCGGCCGCCACTTCACGCAGGTGCAGGCCGAGGTCCTCCAGAAGTCCCCCGCGCTCCTCCTCGCCCAGGTCGGCGAGCTCAGACTCCACAGCCTGCAGGTACTCCCGGACTTCGCTGTCCATCGTCATGTTCATGCCGCCTCCCGTCCCAGGCCGAGCAGGCCGTCCATCGCGCCGGTGAAGCCGAGCCACTGCTTGGTCGCGTCCGCGAGCAGCCGGCGTCCGGACTCGTTGAGGCCGTAGTACTTGCGGTGCGGTCCTTCTTCGGACGGCACCACGTACGACGTCAGCCGGCCCTGCTGGAACAGCCGGCGCAGCGTGCCGTAGACGGAGGCGTCGCCTACCTCCTCGAGCCCCGCTGCACGCAGCCTCCGGACGACGTCGTAGCCGTAGCCGTCCTCCTTGGAAAGCACGGACAGGACGGCAAGGTCAAGGACTCCCTTCAGCAGCTGGCTCTTGTCCACGGGCGCTCCCCCAGATCGCGTACTAGTGTGTATAGCACATTAGTACGAGCTACGCGACCACGCCGGCATCCGACGCCAGCGTTGCGGCCTCCGGCAGGGACATCGACTCGCCCTGACTCCAGGCGGCCTCGAACTCGTCGGCTCCCAGCGCGTCGCGAACCTGTGCTTCGGCCCGCCCGGCCTCCACGCGCTCCTCGGCAGGAAACGGGAGCAGTGGCTGCGACGACCGGTCGCGGAATCCAGCGGACGCACCCATCAGAACCGCCGCTGCTCGGAAACGTCCCTGCTGTGCATCGATGCGCGCGATCCGCTCCAGCGCCCGGACCGCATCGAAGATCCCGAGCCCGGCCGACGCGGACAGGGCCTCGACCGCTCTGGCGCGGGCTGCCGAAGCGTCGCCGGCCAGAGCCTCGACCTTCGAGCAGGAAAGAAAGTGCGCCGGCATCGCCATCGGGACCTGCGCGTGGATGCTCATTGCCTCGGCGATCGAGCGGCGGGCCGATCCGGCGTCGCCGGCCGATGCCCAGAGCACTGCCACCTCGGAAAGGGCCCCGGCCAGCAAAGATCTGTTGCCCGACTCTCTCGCGGCCTCGACGGCCTCACATCCGAGGTCCTCGGCTTCGTGCCGGCGGCCCACGCTCGCGTACAGCGCCGCCAGAGCAAGAGCGGCGGGGACCAGTTGTCCCTGGTCGTCGTACTCCCGGGCGAGGCGAAGCGACTCCCTGAGCGTGTCGTCGGCCTCGTCGTAAGCGCCCAGATGGCAAAGGACCATGCCCAGCATGCGCGTCGTGAAGCTGGCAAACCTGGGTCCGCGAGCGCCGACGGTGATCTTCAGGCTGGTGCGTGCGAGGTCCCTTGCCTGCGTGAGGTCGCCCAGCGCGAGAGCGGCGGCGGCCAGGCTCTCGGTCGACCACGCGAGGGAGCCGGAGTC
>DATLNZ010000187.1 GCA_035536535.1 Actinomycetota bacterium
CGGCCAGCGACAGGAGCAGCGCGAGCCGGGCGTGGTCGAGCTCAGCCATGTCCGGACCGGCCCCCCTCAGGCATGGGTCGGCGTGGGCCCGTGGTCGGGCACCAGCCCCCGCTCGGCAAGCTCCTTGCGGACGCGCGCGAACTTGGCCCCCACGCCCACGTATCCGTCCGGGCGGCGGTAGGACTTGTCCGTCACGCCACCGACGACCTCGTCCTCGGCGCAGAAGTGCAGCTCATCGGTTCCCCGCTCGCGGACCGCGTAGCGAAGTCCTTCGCCCCGGCGGAAGAACGACTCCCGCGCCAGGAGCATGGCCATCCTCAGGTCCGGTGCGAGGAGGCTGCCGACCAGGACAGGGTCCTCGGCCGCCCGCCGCTCGCCGAAGACCTCCCAGACGCGCACTAGCTCGCCTTGGGTATCCCGTTGAACGCGCTTCGCACCCAGGCGTGGGTGTCCCACGCGGACTTGCGGAGGCCGAGGCGCTCGGCCGTCTTGGGGCCGTTTCCCTTCACCACACGCCAGAACTCGTCCCAGTCGGGGTCGCCCCACTCCCACTGGCCGGTCGCCTCGTCGTAGCGAAGTGCCGGGTCGGGAATGGAGATGCCGAGGTCCCATATGCGCGGGACGTACTGCGTGAAGAACTCCTGCCGCAGCTCCTCGTTGGACTTGGACTTGATGCCCCAGTACAAAAGCGCGTCGTTGCCGCCGGACGGGGGGCCGAAGAAGTGCATGATCGGCCGCCACCAGCGGTTGATCGCGTCCTGAAACATCTCGCGCTGCTCGGGCGAGCCCGAGACGAGCTCCAAGGTCAGGTCCTCGCCATGTCGCAGGTGCAGCGACTCCTCGGCGCAGATGCGCTTCATCGCGCGGACGTAGGGGGCGTAGGAGCAGTTGAGCAGAGCCTTCTGCGTCACGAGCGCCGCGCCGTCGATCAGCCAGCCGATGACCGCGACGTCGCCCCAGGAGGCCGTCGGGTAGTGGAAGACGTTGTGAAACTTGGTCCGGCCGTTGACCAGGTCGTCGAACATCTGCTCGCGGCTCTTGCCGAGGTCCTCGGCCACCCGGTACAGGATCTGCGCGTGCCCCACCTCGTCCTGGACCTTGGCCGTCAGCGACAGCTTGCGACGCAGGCTGGGCGCCCGGGGGACCCACTCGCGCTCGGGCAGGGCCCCCATGATCTCGGAGTTGGCGTGCATCTCGATGAACTTCAGGACCGCCATCCGGTAGTCGTCCGGCATCCAGTCGCCCGCCTCGATCTTCTCGCCCGCGTCGATGCGCGCCTTGAACTCGGACGTGCGATCGTCGGTGCTGGTCGCAGTGGGGGCGGTCATAAGGCTCCTCCCGGACGGACGGATGCTCCAGTCTACCGGCGGGGGGCTCCGCGGTCGGTCAGGAGGCCCCGTTGACCTGGATGAAGGCCGTCATGACCGGCTCCACCCGCGCCCGTTCGCTCCCCCGCACCTGGACCGACACCTGTGCGGACTTGGGCCAGGCCATCGTGTACAGCAGAGGGCTGTCCGAAGGCCCGACGGCCTCGGCGTACACGACCTTGCGCCCCGCAACCTGGACGACCTGGGGCGGCGACTTCGCGTCCCTGGCGAGCTCCTCGCGCGCGCCCAGCACGAGCCTGTCCTCGGTCGCGGCGGGGTCGTCCGGACGGGCCTTTGCATTGACGGTCACCAGCACCATCGCCATCCCCTGTCCCCCGCGGGTGACCCACTTCGCGGCGCAGTCGGTCACGACGGTCCCCCGAGCGGTGTCGCAAAAAGCGTTGACCGAGAACCCGAGAGCCGGAGGCAGCTCCTGGTACTGGAGGCCCGGCAGCGGCTTGGCGAAGAAGTCCTGAGCCGCCGGGACGGCGACGATCGAAGCCTTGGCCGCCCCCGGCGCTGTCCCACGGGGGCCAAGGGTGTCCCGGGGGCCCTCGGAACACGAGACGCAGAGCGCTGCTGCGACTGCGACGGCAGCTACTGCTCTCGACCGTCCCATGGAAGCCTAATCAGGAGCCTTTGAAGGAGGCCGGGCGCTTCTCCAGGAACGCGGCGACGCCCTCGGCGTAGTCGGAGCTGCGGCCGGCCGCGGTCTGAAGGTGCGCCTCGTAGTGCAGCGCCTCGGCGAAGGTAGACGTCATCGCCTTGACCATGGCTCGCTTCGTGAGCGTCAGGGCCAGGGTCGGTCCGGACGCCAGGCCGCGGGCGAAGTCGTGTGCCTCGGTTTCCAGGTCGTCCGGAGCGACCACCCGGTTGACGAGGCCCAGCGCCAGCGCGTCCTGCGCTCCGACCGGCTCGGCCGTCCAGGCCATCTCAAGGGCCTTTCCGAAGCCGACCAGGCGCGGCAGCAGCCAAGTGCTGCCCGAGTCCGGGATCAGCCCGACCTTCGAGAACACCTCGATGAACATCGCCTTCTCGGAGGCGATCCGGACGTCGCAGACGAGCGCCAGGCTGCATCCGGCTCCCGCAGCGACGCCGTTCACAGCGGCGACGACCGGCTTGTCCATCTCGTGGATCGCCAGGACGATCGGGTTCCAGGCCTTGCGCACGTGCGCTCCCAGCGTCGCGGGGGCCGACTCGCCGGTCACGGCCTTCAGGTCCTGGCCGGAGCAGAAGGCGCGTCCGGCGCCCGTGAGCACAAGTGCCCGCGCCGACTTGTCCCGCGACGTCTTCTTCAGCGCGTCCTGGAGCTCCCCGGCCATTTGGTTGTCCAGGGCGTTGAGGGCGTCCGGACGATTCAGCGTGATTGTGGCCACGCCGTCTGAGACGTCGTGGGTGATCGTGGCGTAGTCCATCACCGACCCTTCCACTGCGGCTTGCGCTTGTTGACGAACGCGTCCATGCCTTCGCGCTGGTCCTCGGTGGCGAACAGCAGGTAGAAGTTGTGCCGCTCGGCGGCCAGGCCCGCGCCGAGCAGGGTCTCGTAGGAGCGGTTAACCGCGTCCTTGCCGAGTCTCACGGCGATCGGGGGCTGGGACGCAATTTTGGACGCCAGCGCCACCGCCTCGTCCAGCAGCGCCTCCTGCGGCACAACGCGGCTGACCAGCCCGCGCCGCGCGGCCTCCTCGGCCCCCATGGGCTCGCCGGTCAGCACCATCTCCATCGCCCGGGACTTCCCGATGACCTTCGTCAGCCGCTGGGTCCCGCCGGCCCCGGGGATGACGCCGATGGAGATCTCGGGCTGCCCGAACTTCGCCGTCTCCGACGCGATGATCACGTCGCAGGCCATCGCCAGCTCGCACCCGCCGCCGAGGCACCACCCGGACACGGCCGCGATGATGGGGGTCCGGACGGCCGACACGCCGTCCCACAGGGACAACGTATCTGCGAGGTACATGTCCACCGGACCGGCGCCTGCCATGTCGGTGATGTCGGCTCCCGCCGCGAAGGCACGGTCACCGCCGGTCAGCACGACGCAGCGAATGTCCTCGCCCTCGTCGAACTCCTCGAGGGCGTCGAGAAGTTCCTCCATGATCGTTGCGTTGAGCGCGTTGAGCGACTCGGGCCGGTTGAGGCGGACGAGAGCGACTCCTTCGGCCGGCCGCTCTACGAGGATGCTGGTGTAGCCCTCGCTCAAACGGACACTTCTTCCGTCTCGCAGGCGATCAGCTGGATCGTGCCGTTGGACAGCTTGTGCGCGTCGGCCCCGGTCGCCATGCCGGCTTCGGACTCCAACGCGGCGCGCATGGCCTGACGGTCGTCGAAGTGCAACTCGACCACGGCATAGACATCTTCGCCACCCACGAGCGCTCGGCGGGCACGGTGAATCTCGATTTTGCGAACACCCGGCATCTTCTTGGCCAGCGGGATGTGTATCTCCGTGTAGTGCTTCTCGAAGGCCTCGGTGTCCTCCGGCTTCTTCCAGATCGCGATGATCTTGACCATGTGTCCTCCTCGTTGGGGGCCTCGACAGTACCGTCCCCGCCTCGCCGGACGCCCCGGAGGGGGCGGTGCGGGTCCGGTCTTAGACTTGGAGGATGCTCACTGTGTCCGTGGCGGCCGCCCACGCCGGCGGTATGGCGGAAACGCTCCTGCTCGTCGCGCCGATCCCGCTTTTCTTCCTCGTCCGGTTCGTCCAACGCAGACTACGCGGACGACGGGATCAGGAAGCCCCCGGCCCGCAGTGACCTCCGCCGCTCCGCGAGCGTCGGTCCGCGAGTTCGCCTTGCACGATGCGCCGCTCGGGTACCGGGTATCAGGCCTTACCCCCGGCGAGTACCTGTGGGTCACCGCCCAAGTCACGGAGCGGCCGGACCGGCAATGGGCATCGCATGCCTCTTTCGTTGCGGACGCCGACGGCACTGTCGACGTCGCTCGCGACGCACCCAAAGTGGGCAGCTATGAAGGGGTAGACGCCTTCGGGCTCTTGTGGTCGATGACCTCATCGCAGGTCGCGGGGGGCTTGCAGGAGCCATGGCATGTGAAGGTGCGGCTGTCCGCACGGACGCGAGACCGGGAGGTCCCCGCGGTCGGGACGGACCGGTACGGTTGCGACAAGGGGGTCGAGCTCCGCTACACCCACGAATCGGGGTTCGGGGGAAGTCTGTGGTGGCGATCCGACCAGCCTCCCGCTCCCGCGGTGATTCTGCTGGGGGGCAGCGAGGGCGGCGCGCAGCACCTGGCCGCCTCGCTGCTCGCGTCGCGCGGGTTCTGCGTCCTGGCCTTGTCGTATTTCCGGGACAAGCTGCTGCCGGCCCGGCCGAGGCGCATCCCCGTGGAGTACTTCGTTCGGGCGACCGAGTGGTTGCTCGGCCTGCCGGAGGTGGGGTCGACGCGGATTGGGGTGGTCGGGGGCTCTCTCGGGGCGACCGCCGCTCTGGTGCTCGGATGCCATTCGGACTCCGTCGCCGCCGTTGTGGCCAAGACCGGCAGCGGCGTCCTGTACCCGCGCATCGGAGCGCGCCGAGAGACCCACTGGACGAACAACGGCGTCCCTCTGGCCAGGTTCAGCGTCGTGCCTCAGCTCGGGCGCTTGCTGTGGACGATCGCCCGCTCCGGGGAGGCCACTCAGCGCGTGACGATGGAAGCCTGCGTGGGAGGGGCTGCGGCCGTCCCGGAGCTGGCGCTTCCCGTAGAGCGCATAGGGGGGCCGGTCCTGGTGATCCAGGGCGCCAGCGACGAGCTCATCCCGAGGTCGTTCTCAAGGGCCCCGATCGACCGCAGGGCGGCGCGCGGCGGCCACCCCGCTGATGAGCTGGTCACTTACCCGGAAGCCGGACACTTCGACCTGGTGCCAGGGCTCCCGACCGTCCTCCATTCGTACCGACTGCGTGGCTTCAAGACAGAGCTGAAGCCTGGAGGAACTCGAGCCGGCAACGCCCGCGCGACCATCGACTCCTGGAATCGCACGATTCGCTTTTTGAGAGAGCACGTTCAGTAGGTGGCTTGGCGGGCCCCCTCCGCTTCCTCCACCGCTTTTGCAAGCGGGAGCCAGGTCCGTGGCCGTCAGAAAAAGCCTACGTGCTCCACGACCGTTCGGAACCCCATGCGGGAGTAGGTGCTGAAGCCGGCCTCCGAGGACTGCAGCGTCACCAGCCTGCCGCCCCTGTGGAGACCGTCGCGCACCGCCGCCCAAGTCATGGCCTCACCCAGTCCCTTGCGGCGGTGTTGGGCCAGGGTCGCCACGTTGTAGACGCCGGCCACGTCGCCTGTGACGATCGCGGCGGAGACGGCGACCACGGAGCCGTTCACCGAGCCGTTGAGCCCGAAGTAGAGGCCGGAGGGGACCGCTCCCCGGATGAAAGGACCTATCGCCTCGGGGGGCAGTCCGAATCCCTCGGCCGTCACGCGCACGTGCTCGTCGACGGAGCGTCCTTCGCTAACCGGCTCCACTAGCGGGTCCGGCGGGGCCGGCGGAAGCTCCGGAACCGGCCAGAGGACCATCGCAGGGGCCTTGCCCGCCTCGCTCATTCCGGCACCAGCGGCGGCGGCACGAAAACTCTCGGCATTCTCGACTCGCGTCCAGACCGAGAACGGCAGGCCGCGGCTGCCGAAGAAGTCCGAAGCCCGCGCGAAGACGTCGTCAGCCGAGACGGCTTCGGCATCCAGGACGTAGGCACGGTTGAACGCCGCCAAAGGCGCGCCCGATGCCGCCATCAGAAGGCTCTCGTCCTCCTCGACCGCGGCACCCTCGAGGATGCTGGGCGTCATGCGCCACGTCTCGTGGAGGTTCAGTTCGGCCGCGGCGAGCAGCGCCCGATGGTCCATGCCTGCTACGCCCTCAGCCTCAGGCGGCGCGCGGCCCCCGCCTCGTCCATCCGACGGACGGGGAGGTTGTGCGGAGCCGTCCGCAGGTGCTCTCCCTGCCCGCCCTCTGCCTTGTCCGCGATCTCCAGGAGCGCGTCGGCGAAGGCGTCCAGTGTCTCCTTGGACTCCGTCTCCGTCGGCTCGACCATCAGCGCCTCGCGGACGATCAACGGGAAGTAGATGGTCGGCGCGTGGAAGCCGTGATCCAGCAGTGCCTTGGCGACGTCAAAGGTGCGGACGCCGTGCTTGCGGAACGAGTCCGCGGAGGCGACGAACTCGTGCATGGTCCCGGCCGGGTACGGGACCGGGTAGCGGTCCTGGACGCGGGCCTTGAGGTAGTTGGCGTTCAGGACTGCCATGCCGCTGACGCGGCGCAGCCCCTCGAGGCCCAGCCGCCTCAGGTACGCGTAGGCGCGGACGATGACGGCGAAGTTCCCGCCGAAGGAGTGGACCGCCCCGATGGAGGCGGCGTCGTCAAGCACGCGGGCGAACGACCCGTCGTCGTGGCGCACGACCCTGGGCACGGGAAGGTGCGCAGCCAGGTGGGCCTTCACGCACAGCGGACCGGCCCCCGGACCTCCCCCGCCATGGGGCGTCGAGAACGTCTTGTGCAGGTTCAGGTGGACGACATCGAAACCCATGTCGCCCGGGCGGCTGCGTCCGACGATGGCATTCATGTTCGCGCCGTCGCAGTAGGCCTGGCCCCCCGCCTCGTGGACGATGCGCGTGATCTCGCTGATGCGCGACTCGAACACGCCGAGGGTGTTGGGGTTGGTGATCATCAGCCCGACCGTGCTGGGGCCGACCAGTCCGCGCAGCGCGTCGACGTCCACCTGCCCGTCCGGACCCGAAGGCACCGTTGCCACCTTGAACCCCGCGAGCCGGACCGATGCAGGGTTGGTCCCGTGCGCCGAGTCCGGAATGATCACGGTGTCGCGGTGCGTCTCGCCGCGGTCGATGAACCATCGCCGCCACATGAGCAGCGCCGTGATCTCCCCATGCGCTCCGGCGGCGGGACTGAACGTCGCGGCGTCCATGCCGGTGATGCGGCAGAGGTCGCGCTCGAACGTCCACAGCAGGGCCAGCGCACCCTGGACGTCGGAGTCGGGCTGGTCCGGGTGCAGGTCGCGAAACCCCGGCAGAGCCGCCATCTCGTCCTGCACTTTCGGGTTGTGCTTCATCGTGCACGACCCCAGGGGATAGAACGCGTTGTCGATGGCGAAGTTGCGCTCCGACAGCTGGGTGAAGTGGCGGACGAGGTCCGGCTCGGACACCTCCGGCAGCTTCGGCGGCGTCCTGCGCCGGAATCTCTCCGGAACTTTCGTGTCACCGCTGGTCGTGTCGGGAAGCGACCACGAACGGCGTCCGGGACGGGACAGTTCGAAGATCGTCTTGGGGGTCCGGTGGGCTGCTGTGTCCTCGCTCATGGCTTTCCCACCTCCGACAGCGCCTCCACGAGGGCGTCGACGTGTCCGGGGGTCCGGCGCTCGGTGAAGGCGAGCGTGAAGACGTCCGGATGCGACTCGGATGAAGGTCCGGCCCAGATGCCGCGGTCCGCGAGCTCCGACAGGACCTCCGCCGCGGGCTTGGGTCCGCGCAAAGCGAACTCCCGCAGGAACGGACGCGACGACGCGAGCCGGAAGGCGGTCTCGCCCTCGATGCGTGCCGCGGCGTCGTGAGCGATGGACGCCGACAGATCCGCCACCCGCGCCAGCCCCTGGGGGCCGAGCCAGGACAGGTGCACGGTGACCATCAGCGCGAAAAGCGACTGGTTCGTGCAGATGTTCGACCCGGCCTTCTCACGCTTGATGTGCTGCTCCCGGGCCTGCAGGGTCAGGACGTAGCCGCGCTGTCCGTCGGCGTCGGCCGTCTCGCCCACCAGCCGCCCGGGCATCTGGCGCACGAACTGTTCATCGCAGGCGAACAGCCCGACGCACTGGCCGCCGAACGCGATCGGGTTGCCGACCGCCTGTCCCTCCGCGAGGGCGATCGACGCGCCCCACTCCCCCGGCGGCGCGATCACTCCGAGCGAGACCGGGTCGCAGACCGCGATCGTGACGGCGCCGGCTTCTGAGGCGGCCGCGGCGAGATCCTCGGCCTCCTCGAGAAACCCGTGGACGTTGGGCTGCTGAACGACCACCGCGAGCACATGCTCGTCGCGGGCCGCCTCGGCGATCGCTCCCGGCTCGGTGCCGAAGTCGTTTTCCGGCAGCGTCTCGACCAGGATCCCGAGCCCGCCCGAGTAGGTGTCCAGTACGCGCCCATAGCGCGGGTTCACTCCCGGAGCCAGCAGCACTCTGCGGGCGGGGTTGCGCGCCGCCGCGAGGTTTACCGCCTCCACGAGTCCGGTGGCCGCGTCGTACAGCGATGCGTTCGCGGCGCTGAGCCCGAACAGTTCGGCGACCATCGTCTGGAACTCGAACAGGTATTGCAGCGTCCCCTGCGAAGCCTCGGCCTGGTAGGGCGTGTAGGCGGTCGCGAACTCACCGCGTGAGGCGATGGCGCGCACGGCGGCCGGGACGTAGTGGTCGTACAGCCCGCCGCCCAGGAAGCTCAGTCCGCCGCCGGCCGGGTCGTTGCGCTCGGCAAGGGATGACAGGTGCGCCACGACCTCGGGCTCCGACAGCGCCGGTACGAGCTCGAAGTTCGGGTCCCGCAGCTCGGGCGGCACGACCGAGAACAGGTCGTCGATCGACGAGGCGCCGATGACGTCCAGCATCGACCGTACGTCGGCTTCGGTGTGGGGAACGAAGTCGCCTGCGCTCACGAGGAAACGGTGGCCGTCGCCGGGATGGGCCGGCTCCTGTCGATCAGGGGCAGTTCCCTCACCTCGCACGGAATCTCCTTGCCGCGCGTGACGAGAGTCGCGGGCCCGGGAACCATGTGCAGAGGTGCGAAAGCCAGTCCTATCGGGGCGTCGAGCACGACCGACGTCCCGCCGCTGGTGACGGTGGCCGCGCCGATCGCGTCCCCAGGCTGGGGAACGCACCGCTTGGACGCGACAAAGCCGACCAGCCTGCGCTCGGGCGGGTGCTTCCTCAGAGCCTCGCTTCCGATGAAGTCCCGGCCCTCGAGGCGGACGGCGAAGTCCAGACCGGCCTCCAGCGGCGACACGTCCGGACCCAGCTCGTGTCCGTACAGCGGATAGCCCATCTCCATGCGCAGGGCGTCGCGGGCCCCCAGTCCGCAGGGCACGACACCCGCCTCCCGCAGCGCCTCCCACACGCGGGGGCCGGCTCCCGCGTCGGTCACAAGCTCTACGCCGTCTTCGCCCGTGTATCCGGTGCGGGACACGATCGCGCCCGTACCGGCGACGGTCGTGCGGACGACCGCGAAGCGCTTCATGTCCAGGACCTCAGCGGCTCCCAACGCAGCCACGATCTCGCGCGCCCGGGGCCCCTGGACGGCGATCATCGCCGTATCCTGCGTCTCGTCCACGGCGAGGGTGCCGTCCAGGCAGGCGCTCAGGTGCGCCCAATCGTCCTCCCGCGTCGAGCCGTTGACTACGACCATGAACTCGTCCGAGCGCATCCAGAACACGATCAGGTCGTCGATCACGCCGCCGTCCGGGTTGCACCAAAGGGTGTACTGCGCGCGACCGGGGCCGATTCGGGTGAGGTCGTTGGTGCCGAGGCGCTGCAGGACGTCCAGCGCCCGCGGCCCCCGGACGTCGAAGCGGCCCATGTGCGAGACGTCGAACATCCCGGCCCCCGTCCGGACCGCCCTGCCCTCGGTGAGGATCGATCCGTAGTGCACGGGCAGGCGCCACCCGCCGAAATCGATCATGCGGCCGCCGGCGTCGGCGTGGCAGGCGTGCAGCGGCGAGCGCAGGGACTCGGTCACGGCAGCCATCCTTCCACACGCGCCGCCCGGCGGGAGAACGTCGCAGGTCCGGCTAGGCTCGGGACGTGCTCGGGACCCTGATCAACGCGGGAACAGTGGCCGCCGGGACCGCCATCGGCCGCCTCGGCGGCTCGCGGCTGTCGGAGCCCATGCGGACGTCGATCACCAACGGCCTCGGGCTGTTCACCCTCGCGCTCGGGGCCAGAGGCGCGATCCGGACCTTCGACGCCGAGCTGTCCCACGTCATCGTCGTGCTGGTGGGACTTCTGCTCGGCGGCCTGATCGGCACCGCGCTGGACATCGAGGGCCGCGTCGAAAGCCTCGGGGAGCGGATCAGGCGCCGCGTCGGCTCCGAGGAGGGCGGGTTTGCGACCGGCTTTCTCACCGCGTCCATGATCTTCTGCGTCGGGCCGCTCGCGATCCTGGGCTCGCTTGCCGACGGGCTGTCCGGGGACATCCGGCTGCTGGCCATCAAGTCCGTTGCGGACGGCTTCGCCGCCGTCTTCCTCACTTCGGTCTACGGGCTCGGAGTGGGCGCCTCCGTCCTGACGATCCTGCTGTACCAGGGGGCCATCACGCTGGGGGCCGGGGCCGTGAGGGACGTCTTCACGCCGGACGTCCTGCTGTCGGTGGAGGGGGCCGGCGGACTGCTGATGATCGGGATCGGACTGAAGCTGCTCGACATCCGGGACGTTCGCGTCGGCAACTTCCTGCCCGCCCTAGCCCTCGCCCCGCTCGGGACCTGGCTGCTGGAGCGCCTGGGGTAGCTGCCTCAGTCGCGAACGACGGCCAGCAGGTGGCGCGGCTGGGAGATGCCTCGCAGCTCCCGCACCCCGCGGTCCTCGAACGAGATGCCCGGCGAGTCGTCCGCCACGGGCTCGGTGACGAGGATCTCGCCGGGTGCGGCCTCACCCATGACCCGCGCACCGACGTTCAGGGTGTGGCCGACCAGGTCGCGGTCGGTGTCGCGGATGGCGTCGCCGGCGTGGATTCCCATGCGCAGGCTGACGCCGGTCGCGGTTCGGTCTGAGATGTCCTCAGTTGCCCTCTGCCCGTCCATCGCCGCTCGGACCGCCGCACCCGCGCTCGGGAACCTGAACAGGAACGAGTCCCCCTGCGCGCCGACCTCCCAGCCTCCATGCCGGCGAGCCGCCGTCCTCAGATCGCCGCGCAACTCCGCCCTCAGGTCGCGCCACCGCTGGTCCCCCAGAGACTCGTTGAGCATCGTGGATCCCGCGACGTCGCACAGCAGGACGGCAACCCTGCGGACGGCAGGCCCGCGCTTCGGGCCGGTGCTGTCGGGACCCCGGGCGGTCCGTCGGGCGCGAGCGTCCTGGATGCTTCTGGAGACGGCGGCGTGCACACCCAGGCCGAGTCCCCATCCGACAGCCGGCCACATCGGCCAGAAGCCGTCTCCGGCGCCGGTTGCCGCCCAGATGGCGACCAGCCCCGCATTCGTGGCGCCGTAGAGGCGCGCGTGCGCCCGGAAGGCCGGCGTGAACAGGCGCCGGCGCACCCAGCGCGGCGCGCGGGCTCCGACCGGAAGATCCGCCACCACCCGTTGCAGGTCGGCATAAGTCCTGGACCGCAAGGCGACGTCCAGCCTCTCGGACAGCTCGTCGTAAGTGAGTCGTCCGGAGGCCGAGTTCTCCTTGAGGATGGACACGACGCGCTCGCGATCCTGGTCCGATGCGAGGTGTTCGGGCCGGCGGCCGTGCGGAGTCAGGCTCATCATGTCCATCATGGTGCCGTGAGCAGGCGCTTGGAAGCCCTGAGGGCGGTGCTGTTCGCCTATGCCGTAGGGCACTTCATCACCGCGACGCTTTTCATCGGCTGGCCCTCGTACTTCACCGAGGGCCGGGGGCCCCGCCCATTCTGGCCGTTCAGCGTCTTCCAGTTCGGCAGCTGGCCCCCCACGCACCAGGGGTTCATGAACGTCATCGCCGCCTACGACCTGGCGGTCGGGATCGCCCTGCTGTGGGCGATGCGCGACCCCCTGCGCAACACCGGCACCCTGCTGTTCGCGATCGTGCTGTGGGTGCTGCACGGGGCCGTGCACGCCTACCACATCATCTGGGGCAGCTCCCCCGGCAACTACTGGCTGACGGTGGGCGAGCTGTGGCTGGGCGCCATCCTGCTCGTCGTTCTGTGGCCGCGCGCAGGGGGATCACCGCAGGGTGCATCGCGGCGGAGGAAGCCCCGAGCCGGCTCGGGCGCATCGGCGGCGCAGGCCGAGCAGACCGTCCGCTGAGGCCTACTCGTCCCCCAGATAAGCGCGGCGGACCTGTGGTGAGGCCCGCAGGGCCGACGCCTCGTCCTCGAGCACGATCGAGCCGGTCTCCATGACGTATCCGCGGTGGGCCAGGTCCAGCGCCACGTTGGCGTTCTGCTCCACCAGCAGGATCGTCGTCCCCTGCGCGTTGACCTCCTTGAGCGTCCGGTAGATGCGCTCGACGAGCAACGGCGCGACACCGAGCGACGGTTCGTCGAGGAGCAGGACGCGGGGGCGCGCCATCAGCGCCCTGCCTATCGCCAGCATCTGCTGCTCGCCGCCGGACAGGGTTCCTGCCGCCTGTCGCGTCCGCTCCGCCAGGACCGGGAAAAGCGAGTGGACCCGTTCCAGGTCCGGGGTCAGGTCGCGTTCACGGCGCGTGTAAGCGCCCATCTGCAGATTCTCCAGGACGCTCATCCGTGGAAAGACGTGGCGCCCCTCGGGGGCCTGGCAGATGCCGGCCGACACGATCTCGTGCGGGGGCCGGTCGTGTATGGGCTCGCCCTCGAGCAGGACCTGTCCGGACTTCGGCCGGTTGAGTCCGGAGATCGCCCGCAGGGTCGTCGTCTTGCCCGCCCCGTTGGACCCGATGAGCGTCACTACCTCGCCCTGCCGGACGTGCAGCGACACCCCCTTCACGGCCTCGATCACGCCATAGAAGACGTGGATGTCCCGGACGTCCAGCAGCGGAGGGTCGGTGGCCATCTATCCAGCAGCCTTGCCCAGGTATGCCTCGATCACCCTGGGGTCCCGCTGCACCTGGGCGGGAAGACCCTCGGCGATAGATTCGCCGTGGTCCAGAACCAATAGGCGGTCTGAGATGCCCATGACGAACCGCATGTCGTGGTCTATGAGCACGACCGTCACACCGGAGTCACGGATGCTGCGGATCTGTCTCATGAGCGTCGTCTTTTCAGCCGCGTTCATCCCCGCAGCCGGCTCGTCCAGGAGCAGCAGGCGAGGCCTGCCACCCAGGGCCCGGGCTATCTCCAGCCTTCGCTGGTCCCCATAGGAGAGGTTTCGGGCAAGGTCCCCCGCTCGGGCCCCGATCCCGAGCTCCTCCAGGAGGTGTCTCGCCCGGCGACTCGTTTCTCGCTCCTCGCGACCCTGACGCGGGGTACGTGCTATTGCGTCCGCGACTGTCGTCCGATGGTGGACGTCCACTCCCACCATCACGTTCTCCAATGCCGTCATGTTGCCGAACAGCCGGATGTTCTGGAAGGTCCGGGAAATGCCCCTGCTAGTGATCTTGTGTGGCTTCAACCCGGAGATCTCCCCACCTAGGAATCTGACCGTCCCGCCGTCGGGACGATAAAGGCCGGTCAGCACGTTGAAGAAAGTGGTCTTGCCTGCGCCGTTGGGGCCGATGATCGACCTGATCTCGCCTTCGGAGACACACAGGCTCACCTGCTTGACCGCAACCAGACCCTGAAACCGCTTGGTCACCGATTGCGCCTCAAGAAGGGTCATCGTCGCCCCCCTCCGATGCGACTGGGACTTCCGCGACTTCGGCCCCCGTCTTCTCCTCCCCAGCAACGCCCAGCCCCTGCTGCTCGGCAGCCACGCGCTTGGATGGGACGAGCCCCTCGGGGCGGTAGATCATCATCACCACGAGGACGGCTCCGAACAGCAGGAACCTGTACTCCTGCAGGTCCAGATACCGAAGCAGTTCCGGAACGATCGTGATGGCCGCGGCTCCGACGACCGGGCCGGCCAGAGACCCCATTCCGCCCAGCACCACCATGCTCAGGATGAAGATCGACTCGATTATCGCGAAGGCGCTGGGGGTCGCGAAGTTAGTCCTGGATGCATTCACCACGCCAGCGAGACCAGCGGTGGAGGCCCCAATCGCGAAGGCCCACAACTTCATACGGAGCGTGTTGATGCCCATCGCTTCAGCCGCAACCTCATCCTCCCGGATCGCGACCCAGGCCCGACCAACCCGGGAACGGTCCAGGTTCCGCACCGTCACCATTACCGCCACGAGCAACACGAGGGTCAGGTAGTAGTACGGAAGAGTCCGGATCCCGAATTCGTAGCCGAACAGCGTCGGATGAGGGATACCGCTGATTCCCCGGGCGCCTCGGGTGATTCCGTCCAGGTTGGACGCGGTGATCCTGATGATCTCGCCGAACCCCAGCGTGACGATGGCGAGGTAGTCGCCCCGCAGCCGAAGCACGGGCAGCCCTAGTGAAACTCCGGCGATCATCGCCAGGGCCATACCGATCGGAAGGATGAGCCAAAAGGACAGGTGGGAGAACTGCGCAGGACCAGCTCCCGACAACACCGCCATGGAATAGGCGCCGATGGCGTAGAACGCCACATATCCCAGGTCAAGCAGTCCCGCGAGCCCTACGACCACATTCAAGCCCAGCGCCAGCAACGCGAACTGGGCCGCGCGGACCAGCACGCCCTGCATGTAGCTCGCCTCTTGAGGAATGGCGAATGTGGCCAGGGGAAGAGCGACGGCGATCGCCAGGGCTCCGCCCCAGCGAGCAGCGGCGGGGACTCTCACGTCCGGTCTCCGAACAATCCTGTTGGACGGACCATGAGGACGCCGACAAGGATCACGAACGCGACGACGTCCCGCCACTGGGTGCCGAAGCAACCTGCCGAGACGTTCTCCAGGAGCCCGAGGATCAAGCCGCCAACCAGTGCGCCCCGGATGGACCCGATTCCGCCGAGGACCGCGGCGGTGAAGGCCTTGATGGCCGGGAGAAAACCGATGTCGAAACGCGTCCTGCCGTAGGACATCCCGAACAACAGCCCCGCGGCGCCTGCGAGCAGGCCCCCGAGAAGGAACGTAATGGAGATGATCCTGTCGATGTTCACGCCCATCAGAGCGGCGGCCTCCGCGTCCTGGGCGACCGATCTCAAGCCCCGGCCCGTCCTGGTGCGCCGGACAAACAGCTCGAGGGCCAGAACCATGAGCAGGGCCGAGACAATGACGATGAGGTCTTTGTTGGAGACCGTCACCGACCCCAACCTGAGGGCCGTCTGCGGCCCGATGGTCGACCTGTACGTCTCAGGGTTGTTCCCTCGCCAGACAAGTACGGCGTTGGAGAGAACCAGCGACATTCCGATTGCGCTGATGAGGTAGGCGAGTCGTGGCGCACCTCTTCTTCTCAGAGGCCTGTAGGCGACACGCTCCAGCGCGACTGCGAGCAGACCGGCAACGACCATGGCAGGAATCAAAGCCAAGGCCAGGGCGAGCGCCCCGGACGACTGACCCGTGACACCCGGCTCGGGGACGATTCGCTCCAAAACGAGATACCCGGTGAGGATCCCGGCCATGAAGATCTCGGAGTGGGCGAAGTTGATCAGCTGGAGGACGCCGTAGACGAGCGTGTAGCCGATCGCCACCAGCGCGTAGATCCCGCCGCTGGACAGCCCACCGGCAAGGCGGAAGGGCAGCTCGGTGGTCAGACAGTCGGGCATTTGGACGTCAGAAGGGGGGTCGCCCCGCGACCCCCCTTCCAGGCCTCACCGGATTGTGGCCGGCTACTTGGTGAGCTCGTCCACGCGTCCGAGCAACTTGTACTTCTTGTCCTTCACCTCGTAGACGTAGGTGATCTCGCCTCCCTTGACCTCGTGCTCCGGCGTCCAGTTGAAGGTCTTGGACAGCCCCTTGAAGTCCTTGAGGTTGGTCACGAACTGCAGAATTGCCTCCCTGGTGGGGTTGGGGCCGGCAGCCTTCACGGCGGCGATGAATATCTGCGCCACGTCCCAGCCCTCAGCGGAGTAAATGTCCGCCTCTCGGTTGTACTTCTTCTTGAAGTCGGAGGCGAACTTCTTCGACGCCTCGTCCTCCGCGGCATTCGGGTCCAGACAGGGGCAGGTCAGGATTGCTCCCTCGGCAGCCTTGCCACCGTCGGAGATGAACTTGGCGCCCTTGACGCCGTCCCCTGCCATGAACAGGGCTTTGCCGCCCCTGTCCCCACCGGCGCCTTCCCGATTCGACGCACCGCCGTCTCGTCGTTCTTCCGCGGCCCGGTACTGCTCGACCACGAGCGGTCCTTCACCGACGTATCCGGCGTAGTAGAAGACGTCCGGCCGCCGCGCCGCGACCGTGTCCACGATGGACCTGTAGTCGGTGGTCGGCTCGATCCCCTCGTCCAGGACGATCTGACCGCCGGCCTTCTTCACGCTGTCCGCCACAGCCTTGGCCAAACCCGCTCCGTACTCGGACTTGTCGTTGACGAGCGCCACCTTCTTGAGCTTCCTGCCTTTCACGATGTAGTCGCCCGTCTGGCCGCCCTGAACATCGTCCGAGGCCAAAGCCCGGAAGAAAGTCTTCCACCCGTTCTTGGTCAAGTCCGGACCGGTCGCCGACTGCGTGATGTGGGTAAGGCCGGCGGCTGCGAACCGAGCACCCGAGCTTGCGGTCTCGCCTGAGAAGGCCGGGCCGATCACGCCAACTACCTTCGAGTCACCGATGAGCTTGTCCGCAAGATCCGGGGCGGGATCCTTTCCCCCGTCCTTGTTGTCCACCTGTTCGAGCCTGATCCGAACCGGCAGGTCGCCCTTCTCGTTGGCCTGCTCAAAGGCAAGGCGCGCGGCATCGCGCGCCGGGGTAACGAGATTGGAGTTCTTTCCCGTCAGGTCCCCGAGCAGCCCGATCTTGACGAAATTGCCCGACGGTTCCTCGGTGGAGTCACCGGCCCCCGGTGACTCCAGCGCCGGCTGATCGCCGCCTCCGCACGACGCCACCAGCAAAGCCATAGCAACCGCCAGCACTCCCAGCCTTCTCTTTCCCATGCTTCCCCCTGTGTCTGCGGTACTCCGGCAGTGATTCAATCTACGACTCCCCCATCCGGCCCTCCACAACCAGCCTGGCGACCTCCTCCAGCTTGAGCCCCCGGTCCATGGCGGCGCTCCGCATGAGACGGTAGGCGTCGTCCTCGGAAAGGCCCCCTTCCATCAGCAGCCCCTTGGCCCGCTCCACCAGCTTCCGGGACACCAGGCGGTCCTCCAGCTCCCCGACCTCCTCCTGGAGGGCGGACATCTCCCGGAACCGGCCCAGGGCCACCTCGATGGCAGGAAGCAGGTCCGCCTTCTGGAACGGCTTGACCAGGTAAGCCATGGCCCCCGCCTGGACCGCCTGGGCGGCCAGGTCCCGCTGGCTGAAGGCCGTGAGGATCAGGACGGCCGAAAGGCGCTCGCGCGTGATCATCTCGGCCGCGCGGATGCCGTCCATGACCGGCATCTTGATGTCCAGCATGGCCAGGTCCGGACGGTGCTCCCTCACCAGCTCCACGGCCGTGCGGCCGTCCGCGGCCTCGGCCACCACGTCAAAGCCCTCCTCCTGGAGCATCTCCCGCAGGTCCATGCGGATGATGGCCTCGTCCTCGGCTATTACGATCCGCGGCATCAGGACCCCGCGAGGTAGTCCGACAGGATGCGGGCCTCGTGGTCCAAGGTCTGCTGGAGACCCTTGCCGATCGCGCCCTCCACGGCCGAGCCGACGAAAAGGACGCGGACCTCGAGGTCCAGCTGCAGGTCCCGGCGCGTCCCGGCCCCCTCTTCGACGAACACGTAGGCGCCGCGGCACGTGAACTTCTCCCGCAGGACGTGCGGTTTGATCTCGATGCGCAGCTCGTGGCGGCGCGGATCGAACACGCTGACCTCGTCCCAGCTGATGGACGACCCCCCGATCGCGGCCTGTACCGCCGGCGAAAGCGACCCTGCGAACCGGTAGTAGACGACCTGCTTCACCGTCCCGTCCGGACCCTCTGCGCGTTCCCGCACCTCGCGCTCCGCCACCTTCGGCAGGTTCTCGAGCAGCTTCTGGTACTCCGGCTCCAGCATCGCCCGCTCCACGCGTTCGACGGGCGCGCCGAAGGAATCCGTGCGTGTCAGGCGCATGCCGCAACGGTACATTACGGACGTGGACGCCCTTCCCTTCGACGTCCCCGGCCCCCCTTACCGCCGCAGGCAGGTCCGGCAGTGGGTCTTCAAAAGGTTCGCCGGGACGTTCTCCGAGATGCACACGCTGCCCGCGCCGCTGCGAGAGGAGCTGACGGCGCGGCACGGCCGCGTACGCCCGGACCCCGTGACCGAGCAGGTGTCGGACTCCGGAGGCACCGTCAAGGCCCTGTTCCCGGACGGCTACGAGACCGTGGCGATGCGCTACCCCGGGCGGCTGACGGTCTGCGTCTCATCCCAGGCCGGATGCGGCCTCGGCTGCACCTTCTGCGCCACCGGGCAGATGGGGCTCATCCGCAACCTGGCTCCGTTCGAGATAGTGCAGCAGGCGCTGTGGGCCGGCGAGCGCATGGGGGCCCGGCCCTCAAACGTCGTGTTCATGGGCATGGGCGAGCCGCTGGCGAACTACGACCCGGTGCTGGCGGCGGTGCGGTCGCTGCACGACGACGTGGGCATCTCCGCCAGACGCATCACGGTATCGACGGTGGGGCTCGTCCCCCAGATGCGGAACCTCGCGCACGAGGACCTGCCCGTCCGGCTGGCGCTGTCCCTGCACGCGCCGGACGACGAGACGCGCAGCTCACTGGTCCCGGTTAACCGCCGCTGGCCGGTCTCGGAGTGCCTACAGGCCGCGCGGGAGTTCCGCGACGCCCACGGGCGCCGGGTGTCGATCGAGTACGCGCTGATCGCAGACGTGAACGACCGAACATGGCAGGCCGAGCAGTTGGCGTCCCTGCTCAAGGGGACCGACCTGCACGTCAACCTGATCCCGCTGAACCCGACGCCCGGCTACGGCGTGCCCGGGTCGACACGGGTGGAGGCCTTCGCTGAGGAACTCAAGGCTGGGGGCGTCAACGTCACCGTGCGCGACACCCGCGGGAGGGACATCGACGCCGCCTGCGGGCAGCTAGCGACGGCTCGGTCGGGCTCTGCGGGCGACATCACTCGTCGGCCCCGGACCGGTCAGGAGGTCGCTACGAAGGGCAGATGAACGGGTCGGAGGCACTTCGCCGACGCGGCGGACGTTTACCCTTGGCCCAAGCCCGGGTGGCGAAACGGCATACGCGGATGACTCAAAATCATCTGCCTCAAAAGGGCGTGCGGGTTCGAATCCCGCCCCGGGCACTCCTAGTCGCCGGTCGAGCCGTCGATCATCTCCCGAAGGATGTCGGCGTGGCCGTTGTGCCGCGCGGCCTCCTCGATCATGTGGGTGAGGATCCAACGGAGACTGAAATCGCTGCCCGATCGGGGGCG
>DATLNZ010000188.1 GCA_035536535.1 Actinomycetota bacterium
GGACGTCCGGGAGCCGTTCGAGACCGAGATCTCGAAGCTGCCGTTCGAGACCAAGCTGATCCCTCTGGGCGAGCTGGCCAACCGCGTCCACGAGCTGTCCAGCGCAGACGACCTGGTCGTCTATTGCCGCAGCGGGATCCGCAGCGCGCAGGCGACCCAGTTCCTGAGGTCGATCGGCTTTCGCAAGGTCCGCAACCTGACCGGGGGCATCAACGGGTACGCCCAGGAGGTGGACGAGTCGATCCCGGTCTACTGACCGAGGAGCCTGTCTCCCGCGTCAGCTCTCGGCCTGCCTGAGGCGGCGGTCCTTACCGGTCGGGATCTTGCGGAAGTCCCAGGACGCGATGCGGTCCGGACGAAGGACCAGCCACTCGTGGCTGCGCTCGACGGGGGCCTGGGTCCCTCCCCAGTACTTGTCGCCGTAGGCGAGCCTGGCGGCGTCGAACTGGGCTTCGGACTCCGCGGCTGACATCGAGCCGTACAGCACCGCCCCGCGCAGTTCCCTGTACTCGCCGCCGGCGTCGACGCACGCCGCCACGCGGGAGCCGGACTGCAGATCGGCCGCCCGCCGCGACTTGCGCAGGGAAGTCACCCACAAAGCCGAGTCGTGCCACACGAACCAGAGCGGCGCCACGTGCGGCTCGCCGGACGCCGACACCGTCGCCACGCGCGCGGTGCGCTCCTCGCGCAGAAAGCCGTCCAGCTCCTCGGGGGTCATTCGCAGCATCGACCGGGGCAGCGGCATCGCGCAGGTATATCACGCGGTTAGTCTGTCGCCTGGCCGCACAGGCGCCGCGACGAAGGGGGAATCCATGTCACCCAGGCCGTTCAGGTTTGGCGTCCAGCTGCGCGCATCGGGCACGCGCTCCGATTGGGTGGACTCCGTCCGGCGCGCCGAGGACCTCGGCTACGAGACCGTGTTCATGCCCGACCACTTCGGCGACCAGTTCGCTCCGATCCCGGCCCTCATGGCGGCGGCGGACTGCAGCGGCATGCGAATCGGCATGGCCGTCCTGGACAACGACTACCGGCACCCGGTCGTTCTGGCCAAGGAGGCGGCGACGCTGGACGTGCTGTCTGACGGCCGCCTGGAGCTCGGCATCGGCGCGGGCTGGATGAGGACCGACTACGAGCAGTCGGGCATCCGCTACGACCCGCCGGCGGTGCGGGTGGACCGGTTCGAGGAGGGCCTCAAGGTCCTCAAAGGGCTGTTCGCGGACGGGCCGTTCTCATTTCGCGGCAAGCACTACGCGGTGTCGGAGCTGGACGGACGGCCGAAGCCGGTCCAGCGTCCCCACCCGCCGATCTTCGTCGGTGGCGGCGGCAGGCGCGTCCTGGGCATCGCGGCGCGCGAGGCGGACATCGTCGGGATCAACTTCGACCTGCGCGGCGGCGAGGTGAACGCAGAGCTCGGCACCCAGGCGACGCCGGACGTCGTCAACCGCAAGATCGGCTGGATCCGCGACGCCGCCGGCGAGCGGTTCGATTCCCTGGAGCTGAACAACCTGGTCTACATGGCGCAGGTCACCGACGACCGCCCGGGCGTGGCGGCGATGCTGGCCCCGGCGTTCGGGCTGAGCCCGGAGCAGGCGCTGGAGGTGCCGTTCGCGCTGGTCGGGACAACCGACGAGATCGCCGACGACCTCCGGGCCCGCCGGGAGGCCTACGGGATCTCCTACGTGGTCATGCCGGAGGACGCCTACGTGGCACTCGGACCGGTCGTGAAGGCGCTCGCGGGAACCTGATCGGCCGCCCCGGGGGGTTCCGCCGGCTCGTCGCTCAGCCCGAGTCCGGCCCCCGCTCGGCCGCCTCGGACCGCACCCGCCCGACCCAGTAGCGGCGCTCCTGTTCGGTCATGTCCTCGCGCGGGGGTGTGGACGCGGCCGGCACGGGACGCGACCACCTCCGGATGATCCCCGCCAGAAGGACCGCTCCCGACGCCGCGGCCGCCAGCGGCACGAGCCAGATGAGCCTGCCAGAGCGGTCCCCGGACGGCCGTGCCAGCACCTCGTCGCCGTAGTTGTCGCGAAGCCAGGACATGATCTGCCGCTCCGACTGGCCCGCCTTCACCCGGGTGTCGATCTGCTCGCGGAGATCGGCCGCCTGGCTCGTCGTGCACTCCGACAGCAGTCTGCCCGGGCAGTAGGGCGACCACACCTGCGTCTCGATGGACCTGGTGGTCACCTCCGGCGACGCGCACGCCACGAAGCCGGCAAAGCCGGCGCACACCAGCAGCACGACCAGCGCTCGGGGGGGCCTCACGGCTCCCACCTTAGCCAGTGGTGGCATTCTCGATGCGTGCTCGTGAAGCTGATCGCCGACGTCCACGGCGACCTCCAGGCGGTCCTGAGGGAGGCGTCGTCCTGCGACGTCCTTCTGGTCCTGGGCGACCTGATCAACGTCATCGACTACGAAAACGCCGGCGGCATCCTCGCCGACGTCTACGGATCCGACGCCGTCCGGACGTTCTCCGAGCTGCGGCGGACCGGCCGCCACGACGAAGCCCGGGCACACCTGGCCTCGCTGGGGCAGGGCCGCGAGGAGGACATGCGGGCGGCCTTCCTGCGCGGCATCGAGTCCGCGCATCGGGACTTCTGCTCCAGCCTGCCGGACAACGTCGTGCTGACCTTCGGCAACGTCGACGTCCCGGATCTGATCCGCGCCCACGTCCCGCCGCACGTCCGGTTCGTGGACGGCGAGGTCCTGGATCTGGACGGCACCCGCTTCGGCTTTGTCGGCGGCGGCCTGCCGAAGGTGGGGATCCCGGGGGAGGTGTCCCTGGACGACTACGCAGCCAAGGTCGACGCCCTGGGACGGGTGGACGTCCTGTGCTCCCACGTCCCTCCCGCCATCGACGATCTCGTCCACGACGTCAGGGCCGACCTCAGGGAGCCGGGCAGCGAGGCGCTGCTGTCCTACATCCGGACCCACCAGCCCTCACACGTCTACTTCGGCCACGTCCATTACCCTCGGGTGGCCACGACACAGGTCGGGACTTCGGTCCTGGTCAACGTGGGACACCACTTCCGCAGCACGGGTTGCGCGCTGGTGCACCCGGTCCTGCCATCTTGAAAGGCCTATGTCCACCGAAACGGTCCACTCCGACATCTCGATAGCCGCCGAGGCCGGCGCCGTCCTGGCCGTGCTGTTGGACGTCGAGGACTACCCGTCGTGGGCCAAGGCTGTGAAGTCGGTACGGGTGCTCACGCATGACGACGACGGCCGGCCGGGCGACGTCGAGTTCGAGGTTGCACCGGGCCCCCTACCGCGGATGCGCTACGTGCTCCGCTACGGCTACGGCGACAACCGCATCTCCTGGGACTACGTCGAAGGCGATATGCGCGACCTGCGCGGGTCCTACGTCCTGACCCAGGCCGACGACGACTCGACGACCGTCGTCTACGAGCTGGCCATCGACCCCGGGACGATCCCCCTGCCGGGATTCGTGAAGGCGCGAGCGGCACGCGAGATCACGAAGGTGGCGCTCCAGGAGCTAAAGCGCCGGGTCGAGCGGGCCTGATGCGCGTAATCGTTTTCACCGGCAAGGGCGGCGTGGGAAAGACCTCCGTCGCCGCCGCGACGGCCCTGCGGGTTGCGTCGGGAGGCGCAACGACGCTGGTGATGTCCACGGACCCGGCACACAGCCTCGCCGACGCCTTTGAGGTCGAGATCGGATCGGCCCCCACGCCGATAGGCGACCGGCTGTTCGGGATCCAGATAGACGCGCAGGAGCGCCTGGAGGAGCACTGGCAGGCGATACAGGACTACGTGCTGCAATTTTTGTCCTGGGCGGGCGCCGACCCCGTGGCGGCCGAGGAGATAACGGTGCTGCCCGGCATCGAGGAGATCTTCAGCCTCACCGACCTGCGGCGGCACCACGACGAGGGACGCTTCGACTGCATCGTGGTGGACTGCGCTCCGACGGCCGAGACGCTTCGACTGCTGTCTCTGCCCGAGATCAGCCGCTGGTACATGCAGCGGGTGTTCCCGATCGAGCGGCGTGTGGTGAAGGCGGTGCGTCCGGTGCTGTCCAAGGTCACCAGCATGCCGCTGGCTCAGGACCGGTTCTACGACGCGGTGGCACGCCTGCACGAGAACCTGGGCCGGGTGGGCGAGATCCTCACCGACGGCGCCTCGGCCTCCATCAGGCTGGTGGTGAACCCGGAGAAGATGGTCATCGCGGAGGCGCGGCGGATGTTCACCTACCTTTCGCTTTTCGGCTACCACGTAGACGCCATAGTGGCCAACCGCCTGCTGCCCGAGGCGGTGTCGGACCCGTACTTCGCGAAGTGGAAGAAGGTGCAGACCGAGCACATGCGCACCATCCACGAGTCGTTCGATCCGGTCCCCGTGCTCACGTCACGGCTGTTCGACGAGGAGATGGTCGGCGGGCCGCTGCTGCGCGAGCTGGGGGCCGAGGTGTACGGCGAGCGCGACGCGGCGTCGGTGCTGCATTACGACGAGCCGATGCGCGTGCGCAGCGAGGGCGGCCGCCACGTCCTGCTCCTGCGACTGCCCTATGCCGAAGGCAGGCTGGAGTTGTCCAGGCGGGGCGAGGAGCTGATCGTGACGGTCGGGTCCTACAGGCGGTCGCTCGTGCTGCCGCAGTCGCTTCGCCGGCGGCAGGTGATGGACGCCGCCTTTGACGGCCCCGTCTTGAGGATCACGTTCGGGAAGGATGGAGATGAACCAGCAAACCGATGACCAACACGGCTGGGACGGCGAGCCGCCGGAGGACCGGGACGACCTGACAGCCGCTGCTCAGGACTGCGCCGCGGGTCTCGCCGACGTCGTGACGTCCGTGGTGCGACGGGTGGGCCCGG